>NZ_BAAAZP010000103.1:0-116350 GCF_039536965.1 Nonomuraea antimicrobica
GCGGGCGCCGGGGGCACCGAGGGCGCGGCGGGCCTCGGCGTCTCGGCGGGCACGGCCGGGCTGACGGCCGTGGTCTCGGTCTCGGGCTCCGGCTCGTAATGCGGCCTGAGCGGCTCGGGTTCCGGCCGGCGGAACCAGTCGGAGCCGACCGAGGAGAAGATCGGCAGGTATTCGTCGCCCTGGTCCTCGATGGGCGAGCTGCGCACCACGGGGAGCGGCCCGGTCATGTCCTGGGAGGAGTAGTTGCCGGGGCCGAACGGGTTGTAGGCGGAGTGGCCGTTCTGCTCGAACTGGTCGGCGGGCTTGGGCTCGTCGGCGAACGGGGAGCGGTAGGAGTCGCCGAACTGCGGCCGCTGCCGCTCCTCGGACTCGAAGAGCGACCTGCGCGGCAGCGGGTCGGCGAACGACGACCAGCTCGGCTCCTCCTGCGGCTGCGGCGGTGGGGGCTCGGTCGCGAAGGACGGCCAGCGCTGCTCGTCGTCCTGCATCGGGGGCGGCTGCTCCGCGAACGACGGCCACCGGTTCTCCGCGAACGGCCGCGGCTCGGCGGCCTGCGGCTGCTCCTCGGCGAAGGAGGGCCAGCGCTGCTCGCCGAACGGCTGCGGCTGCGGCGGGAGCGGCGGCGCCTCCTCGGCGAACGACGGCCAGCGGGGCTCGTCGGCGGCCTGCGGGACCGGCGTGTCGCCGAAGACCGACGGCTGGTCACCGAAGGACGAGGGCTGATCGCCGAACGCGGTCGGCTGCGCCTCCCCGTAGACGGCGGGCTGCTGATCGCCGAACGAGGGCCAGTTCCCGGTTCCCGGCGCGGGCAGCGAGCCCGGCCACTGGGTGTCGACCACCTGCTGCTCGGGGGCGTCGTCGAAGGAGGGGTGGGAGCCGTTGGGCGACTGCAGCCCGAACGTGCTCGGGTCGAACGTGGTGAACGCCTCGTACTGGCCGCCCTGCTGCGGGACGCCCTGGCCGTTGCTGATGAGCATGTCGGGCATCATCACCAGCGCGCTCAGGCCGCCGGTCTCGCGCATGCTGAGCTGGACCCGGACACCGTGGCGCAGAGCCAGGCGGCCGACCACGAACAGTCCCATCCGGCGCGACACCGCCACGTCCACGACGGGCGGGTTGGCCAGGCGCCAGTTGGCCTCGGCCAGCTCGTCCTGGCTCATGCCGATGCCCAGGTCGTTGATCGTCACGAGCACGCCGCCCTCTGCGGGGGTGCTGTTGACGGTGACCTTGCTCTCGCGGGGCGAGAAGGAGATCGCGTTCTCGATCAGCTCGGCGAGCAGGTGGACGGCGTCGGTGACGGCCGGGCCCACGATCAGCGTGCCGGACGGGATCTGGATCTGGACCCGCTCGTAGTTCTCGACCTCCGAGAGCGAGGCGCGGGCGATGTCGACCAGCGGCACCGGGTCGCTCCACTTGCGCGCGGCCTCCTGGCCGGCGAGGACCAGGAGGTTCTCGCTGTTGCGGCGCATGCGGGTGGCCAGGTGGTCGAGGCGGAAGAGGTTCGCGAGCCGCTGCTCGTCCTCCTCGCCCTGCTCCAGGCCCTCGATGAGCTGGAGTTGCCGTTCGACCAGCGTCTGGCTGCGGCGGGAGAGGTTGACGAACATGGAGTTGACGTTGGCCCGCAGCTTGGCCTCGTCGCCGGCCAGCCGGATCGCCTCGCGGTGGACCTCGTCGAACGCCCGCGCCACTTCACCGATCTCGTCACGGGTGTTGACGCCGATCGACGGCACCTCGGGCACCTGCGCTCCGTCGCCCGACTCACGCAGCACGCGGACGGTGTCGGGCAGCCGGGTCGTGGCGACCTGCAGCGCCTCGGCACGCAGCCGGCGCAGCGGGCGCACCAGCGAACCGGCCACGCGGGTGGTGATGATCAGGACCAGGAGCAGCAGGACGAGGATCAGCGCACCCGAGATGATGGCGTTGCGCTGCTCGGAGTCGCTCAGGTCACGCGTGGTGGCCACGATCTTGGCGGCCACGCCGTCCTCGACCTTGCGCATGGCGTTGCCGACGGCCGTGGTGCTCTCGTACCAGTTGCTCAGGTCGCGCAGGGTGGTGACGTCGAGGTCCCTGATCCGGTTGTCGGCGCTCACCTGCGCCAGCGCGCGCTGGCGCATGGCGTCGGCGCGGTCGACCTCCAGGCCCTTGACGCTCTTCTGGTACGCCTCGATGTCCGCCGGATCGGCCTCCAGCTCGAAGGCGGCCAGCTCGGACTGCTGCTTGTTCCAGGAGCCGAGGAAGTCGGACCAGTCGGCGCTGTCGATCTTGCGCTGCTCCAGGGTGATGATGAGGATGATCTGCTGCCGCGAGACCTCCTCCTTGAGCCGCTGGAGCGAGCCGAGCGCGGCCACGTCTCCCTGCAGCGCGTCGTCGTTGACGCCGTCGCCCAGGTCTCCCTGGATGACGGAGAAAGCCTGGATCATCGTGGAGTACGTGCTCACGGCGGCTCGGGCCGGGACGTTGCCGACCATCGACTCGCGCAGGCTGTCGAGGCCGTCGAGCCAGCGGCGCATGTTCCTGACGCCGTCCTGCACGCGGAGCGAGTGCGAGGTGTCGATGGCCGTGGCGGCCGCCAGCGCCTGCTGCTTGGCCTTGTCGGTGGCCTGGCGCTGCGTCTTGAGCTGGACGAGGCGCGTGCCCCTGCGGTTGTCGGCGACGTACCACGCGGTGAGCGTGCGTTCCTCGCCGAGTTCGTGGTTGAGCGCACCGATGCGCTGGACCAGCTCGGCCACCTGGGTGAGCCGGCGGTACTCGGCGCTGGTGCCGATGGCGTCGGCAAGCTGGACGCCGGCGAGCAGCACACCCACGACGGTGGGGATGAGGATCAGCGCGACCAGCCTCGAGCGCACACGCCAGTTCGCCAGCCGGAACCGTCCGCCTGTGTACTCCCCTGACTTCGTGTGTCTGGGGTCTTTCGTCCTCACTGAGTCTCGCAACCTCTCGCCGGTACGTGCTCGAAGAAAATCAGACACGCGTGTGGCGCATGGGATTCTTCCGGCTGGGTAATTGGAACACAACCCATACCAGATCGGCCAACCGAACATATCCCATCACATGCGCCCAAAGAGGCACTTTGGGCAGCATTGCACCATCACGTTTTCAGGCGGGCCGGAACGAATCCCGCTCCGCGGGTGCCGCGTGCTTCACCATCAGGTGCCGCGTCACCGAGTACTCCTGGACCGCCTCCTGGCTCATGTCCTTGCCGAACCCGCTGCCCTTCACCCCGCCGTGCGGAGCTTCGCTGGCGATGGGCAGGTGGTCGTTCACCCAGGTCACACCCACATCGAGCCGGTGCGAGACCCGCAGCGCGCGGGCCACGTCACGCGACCACACCGACGAGGCCAGACCGTATCTAGTGTCGTTGGCCAGTCTGACCGCTTCGTCCTCGCCGTCGAACGGCAACGCGACGAGAACCGGCCCGAAAAGCTCACCCTGCACGATCTCGCTGGTCTGTGCGACGTCGGCGACGAGCGTGGGCGGGTAGAAAAACCCGGAGCCCCCGATCGGGGACCCACCGTGGAGCACCCGGCCCTCCGCCCGCGAGACGAACCCGTGCACCCGGTCCCGGTGCGCGGCCGAGATCAGCGGGCCGATGTCCGTCGCCGGGTCCCAGGGGTCGCCGACGGTGATTTCGGCAAGAGTTGCCCGGATCGCCTCTACGGCTTCGCCGTAGATTTCCCGTGCGACGTAGACGCGGGTGGCCGCCGTGCAGTCCTGCCCGCTGTTGTACGTCGCGCCCATGGCCACGCCACGGGCCATCTCCGCCAGGTCGGCGTCCTCGAACACCAGCGCCGGCGCCTTGCCGCCGAGTTCGAGGTGGACCCGCTTGAGCGTGGCCGCGGCGCCGTTCATGACCGCGCGGCCGGTCTCGGTGGAGCCGGTCACGCTGACCATGTCCACGCCGGGGTCGGTGACCAGGGCCTGGCCCACCTCCGCGTCGCCGGTGACGGCCTGGACCAGGTGGTCGGGCGCGCCCGCCTTGGCGAACAGCTCAGCCAGGCGCAACGTCGTACGGGGCGTCTGCGGGGCCGGCTTGATCACCACGGCGTTGCCCGCGGCCACCGCCGGGCCGACCTTCCAGACCGCCATCACGAACGGGAAGTTCCATGGCGCGATCGACCCCACCACCCCGACGGGGCGGCGCAGCAGGACCGAGGTGTAGCCGGGGCTGAACACCCCGGCCCCCGTGCCCTCCAGCGAGCGGGCGGCTCCGGCGAAGAAGCGCAGGTTGTCCACCGCGAACGGCAGCTCGCCGTCGCGGAACACCGCGGCCGGCTTGCCCGTCTCCTCCACTTCGAGCCTGGTCAGCTCGTCGGCGTCGGCCTCCACGAGGTCGGCCAGCCGCAGCAGCAGCCGGGCGCGGTCGGCGGGCGTGGTCTGGGACCACTCCTCGAACGCCGCCCGCGCGGCTCGTACGGCCGACGCCACGCCCTGCACCGGCGTGTCCGGGATCTCGGCACACGGGAGGCCGGTGGCGGGGTTGATCAGTTCGCGCATCAGGAAGACTTCATCTTTCAGGTCGTGCTACTGGCCGAGCTGCTCGATCAGGTCGGCGGCCTTGCGCAGGCCGTCGCGGCGCCGGATCTCCTCGCCCGCGGCGGCGAGCCCCGCCCGCAGCTCGGCGTCGCCGAGCAGGCGCGAGACCGCCCCCGTGAGTTCTTCGTCGGTGAAGGCGTAGGTCGAAAGCCTGACGCCGTAACCGAGTTCATCGACCCTCTGGGCGTTGTCGTACTGGTCCCAGAAGAGCGGCAGCAGGATCATCGGCTTGCCGAAGTGCAGCGCCTCGGTAGTCGTGTTGTTGCCGCCATGGGTGATGACCAAGTCACACAATGGGATGATCTTAGTCTGCGGAACGAACTCCGCGCCCCACATGTTGTCGGCCAGCTTGATCTCCTCGTGCAGCGGGCCCTTGGAGACGATGTACTGGTGCGGGGTCGTGGCCAGCACGTCGACCACCCGCTGCATCAGCTCCACGTCCGAGGAGCCCAGCGAGCCGAGCGAGAAGTAGATCAGCGAGCCGTCGTTGCGCTCGAAGGGCAGCGTGAAGTCCCCCTCCGTCTCGCGCACCGAGGAGTCGAGGCGGTGCCACGCCGGGCCCAGCGGGCGGGCGTCGACGTAGTCGGCGATCTCCGGGTAGACGTAGAGGTTCAGGTCGCCCTCGTGGATGAAGTCGAGGTCGGGCAGCGGCGCGGTGCCCTGCTCGACGCACCACTCGTTGAAGGCGGTCCACAGCTCGCGGTGGGTGCGGTCGTACTCGGCGCGGAAGGCGTCCCAGTCGGAGCGGTCGGCGGCGGGCAGGCCGGAGAAGACCGGCGGGACGTTCTCGCCGCGCATCTCCAGCGGCTGGCAGGAGACGATGCGGGCGAACTTCTTGCCCGTCGTGAGCAGCGCCGGGAACGTGATCACGTTGTCCTCGACGATGACGTCGGGGTTCACCCGCTCGATGATGGCCTTGAGCTGCGGCTCGCAGTACTTCGCGCCGTCGATCAGCTCGGCCCAGATCGGCTTGGTAACGGTCTCGAGCTGCTCCAGCGTGCTCTTGCGGTACTCGGGCGCGGTCTCGCGGATGAAGTCCTTCCAGAACTGGCCGGCGTCCTGCTCCTCCTCGGCGGGCGGGGCCAGGTCGACCAGGTCCTCCTCGAACCCGAGGGCTTCGAGCTTGCCCTTCCAGGACGCCTCCGCGGCGAAGACGACCCGGTGGCCGCGCTGCCGCAGGATGTCGCCGATACCGATGGAGTTGTTGGTGGGCCCGTAGGCGCTTTCCGGCATGAACAGGAACGTGAGAGACATCGAGCCTCCGGTTGGACTCGTCATTTTGAAGGGGAATTCAAAAACGGATCTAGCGGGAAGGTCAAGTTAAGGGCACTATGGTCACGGCTAACTGAACAGTGGCCAAACGAGTGAAGGTGGTGAGGGTGGCTCAGCGCAAGAGCCGCAGTGATCGGCGCATCGATCTGATCGAGGCCGCACGCAGGGCCATCATCCGCCACGGCATCGACGGTGTACAGCTCTCGCACGTCGCCGAGGAGGCCGGTCTGACCTCCGGCGCCGTGCTCTACCACTATCCCGACCTCAGCGAGTTGCTCGTCGAGGCGCAGCACGCGGGCATGGAACGCTTCTACGAGCAGCGGCTGCGCCAGCTCGCCGCGCTCACCGACCCCGTGGAGAAACTCGTGGTCACGATCAGGTCGGGGCTGCCCACCGGGCCGCTCGATCCCGACGTGCGCCTGCTCAACGAGCTGGGTGGGGCGGCGGGCCGCAACCGGGTCTACGGCGTGCTGCTCACCTCGCTCTACGACCGCCAGGTGTCGATGTACCAGGCGATCCTGGACACCGGGGCCGCGCTGCGGGTGTTCAGGCTGAGCGCCGACTCGCTGACGATCGCGCGCAACCTGGTGGCGCTGGAGGACGCCTACGGCTACCGCATCACGGCCCGCCACCCGGTGATCGGCCCGGCCGAGGCGGCCGAGCTGATCCTCTCGTACGCGCGTGCCGTCACGGGCAACGACCTCGCTCACTGATCGGCCGCCATGATCACCGCGTCTTCCTGCTCCCAGCGGACCTTGACCTTGGCGCCCGCCCGTACCGAGCTGGCGCCCTGCACGGCGGCCAGGACGGGCTTGTCGTGGCCGGGGACGTCCACTGACAGGTGCGACACGCCGCCGTAGAAGCTGACGTCCAGGACGCTGCCCGGCAGACCCCTGGCGGCGTCCTCGTCGGCCAGCTCGATCTTCTCGGGCCGCACGGCCAGCAGCGCCTGCGCGCCGGTCGGCAGCTCCGCCAGCGGCGTGCCCGCCAGCAGGCCGAACCGCTCGCTCTTGATGCCGTCCAGGCCGCTGGAGGAGCCGGGGAAGAGGTTGTTGGCGCCGACGAAGTCGGCCACGAACGGGGAGCGCGGGCGCTCGTACAGGGCGATCGGCTCGTCTACCTGGCGTACGTTGCCGCGCTCGAAGACCGCGATGCGGTCGGCCAGCGACATGGCCTCCTCCTGGTCGTGGGTGACGACCACGAAGGTGATGCCCACCTCGTGCTGCAGCCGCTTGAGTTCGAGCTGCATGTCGGCGCGGACCTTCTTGTCCAGGGCCGAGAGCGGCTCGTCGAGCAGCAGCAGCCGGGGCCGCTTGACGATCGAGCGGGCCAGCGCCACCCGCTGCCGCTGGCCGCCGGAGAGCTGGGCGGGCTTGCGGGAGCCGTGCGCCGACAGCCCGACCGTCTCCAGCACCTCGCCGACGCGCCGCCTGACCTCGTCGCGGGGCAGGCGCTCGCGCTCCAGCCCGTAGGCCACGTTCTTGGCCACGGTCATGTGCGGGAACAGCGCGTACGACTGGAACATGAGGCTGATCGGCCGCCGGTTCGGCGGCTGCGCGAGCAGGTCGGCGCCGTCAAGCGTGACCGTTCCCGCGTCGGGTGTCTCGAATCCGGCGACGATGCGCAGCAGCGTGGTCTTGCCACAGCCGGAGGGGCCCAGCAGCGCGAAGAACTCGCCCTGGCCGATCTCCAGCGACACGCCGTCGAGCGCCGTGACCTCCCCGAACCTGCGCGAGACCCCGTCAATCCTGAGCACGCGACTCCCCGATCTTGGTCAGGCGCTGCCCGGCGATCACGGCCGTGAAGCTCACGATGAGCAGGACCGCGGCCAGCGCGTTGATCTTCGGGGTGACCCCGAAACGGATCATTGAGTAGATGACGATCGGCAGCGTCGGCTCGCCGTTGCCGATCGTGAAGAACGCGATCACGAACTCGTCCAGCGACAGCGTGAACGCCAGCAGCGCGCCGGCCACGATGCCCGGCATGAGCTGCGGCAGCGTGATCCTCATGAACGTCGTCACCGGCCCGGCGCCCAGGTCCCTGGACGCCTCCTCCAGCGAGGTGTCGGCCCCGGTCAGCCGGGTACGCACCACGGCCGCCACGAACGCCATCGCGAACACGCCGTGGGCCAGCACCACCGAGTACAGCCCCAGCGTGAGCTGGATCATGCCGTAGAACACCAGCAGCCCGATGGCCAGCACGAGGTCCGGCAGCACCGCGGGCATCAGCGAGATCGCGTCGAGCGCCTTCGACCTGGTGTGCCTGGCCAGCCCGACGGCCAGCAGGGTGCCCAGCACGGTGGCGATCACGGTGGACCCGGTGGCCACGATCAGCGTGCTGACCACGCCGTTGACGACCCGCTCGTCCCCGGCCAGCTCGCCGTACCACTTGAGGCTGAAGCCCTCGTAGGTGTAGGCCGAGTCGCCGGAGTTGAACGACATCACGACGAGCACGGCGATCGGCAGGTACAGGAAGACGTACGTGGCCCAGAAGGGGACGTAGAGGAGCTTCGACCTACGCACGGCGGGCCACCCACGCCTGCGCGATCAGCAGCACGATCAGCACCGCGATGACGGCCAGCGCCAGCGTCGAGCCGAACGGCCAGTCGCGCGCCGACAGGAACTGCTGCCTGATCAGGTTGCCCACCATGTTCGACTTGCCGCCGCCGAGGATCTCGGGGATGACGAAGTTGCCGAAGCTCGGCACGAACACGAACAGGCTCCCGGTCAGCACCCCCGGCACCGTGAGCGGCAGCGTGACCTTCCTGAACGTGGTGAACCCCGAGGCGCCCAGGTTGGCCGAGGCCTCCCTGAGCTGCGGGTCGAGCTTCTCGATCGTGGCGTACAGCGGCAGCACCATGAGCGGCAGGTACGAGTACACCAGCCCCGCCACGATCGCGCCCTCGTTGTAGAGCAGGTCCAGCGGCCCGAGCCCGAACACCTTCAGCCCGCTGTTGACCAGCCCGGGGCCGCTCAGCAGGATGATCCACGCGTAGACGCGGATGATGAAGTTCGTCCAGAACGGCAGCACGACCGCGACCAGCGCGATCGTCTTCCACTTACGCGGGAGCTGGGCGATCAGGTACGCCGTCGGATAGCCGGCCAGCAGCGCGATGAGCGTGGTGATGGCCGCGATCTTCATCGAGTCGGCGACCACGCCCAGGTAGAGCGGGTCGACCAGACGGGCGAAGTTCTCCGAGGTGAACTCGTAGACCACCCCGCCGAAGCGCCCGCGCTGGAACACGGTGTAGCTCATCATCAGCGCGAGCGGCACCAGCATCAGCACCAGCAGGTACGTCAGCCCCGGCGTCAGGAACACGAAGGCGCCCAGCCGACGCCCCCGCGAACGGGACGCCGGCCGGGCCTTGGACTCTGACTTCACTACTTCGACTTCACTACGACTACTGCGCCTTGATGTCTTCCGAGAGACGGGTGTACTTCGTCGACGCCTGACCGAGGTCGATGATCGACTCACCGTCGAGCAGTTCGGCGGGCGTGATGCCGAGCAGCGAGCCCTTCGGGACCTGCACCTGCTCCATGGCCGGCTTGTTGGGGACCTTGTAGTTGATGTTCTCGGCCGCCCAGCTGTGGATCTCGGGGTCGAGGATGTAGTTGATCAAGGCGTGCGCGGCCTCCTTGTTCTTGGAGGACTTCATGATCACCATGGTGTCCACCCAGAGGTCGCTGCCCTCCTTCGGCACCTCGAAGGCGATGTTGCCCTTCGGGTCGGTGGTCGGGCACCAGCCGTCCCACGCCTCGACCATGATGGCCTCGCCGCTCTTCAGCCGGTCGCCGAACGTCGTGTCGTCGTAGGTGAGCAGGTGGGGCTGCTGGGCCATGAGCAGCTCGCGGACCTTCTCGATCTCCTCGTCCTTGTCGGTGTTGACCGAGTAGCCGAGCGCCTTGATCGCGGGCAGGGCCAGCCAGCGCTCGGTGGTCATCATCGTGACCTTCTTCTCGGCCCAGGCGGGGGGCTTGAGGAGATCGTTCCAACTGGTCGGCTTGGCCTTCACCAGGTCGGTGCGGTAGCAGATGCCGGTGGTGCCCCAGGTGTAGGGCACGGAGTACTTGTTGCCCTTGTCGTAGGAGAGCTGCGTGGCCTCCGGGTAGAGGTTGGCCAGGTTGGGGATCAGCTCGGGGTGGATCGGCTCCAGGAGGCCCTGGGCGTTGAGCGCCTGGGCGTACTGGCCGGAGACGAAGGCCACGTCGATCCCGCTGTCACCCGAGGCGGTCAGCTTGGCCATCGCCTCCTCGTTGGTGCCGTGCAGCTTGACGTCCAGCCCCTGGACCTTCAGCGTCTCCTTGACCTTCTCGGGGAGCTCCTTGGGCGTGTAACCGTCCCACACCGTGATCCGGAGAGTCTGCTTCGACAGGTCCGCATTGGGCTTGAGCTGGTCGGCCGCCGCCGCGCCGGCTGAGGTTGACGACGACTCACCGCCGCACGCCGTGACAGCCAGCGCGAGTCCGGCCGCCACCGCGGCGGCCGGGAGACGACGGGTGAACCGGGTACGGGGCACGGCCGCTACTCCTTCTGAAATTTGTCATGTAAGAGGGGTCGCGCGACCTTACCGGACACAGCGGACCAGAGCAGGAGTGTTGCAGCAGAAATCAACATGAGCAAGACTTTTCATAACATTGCTACCAGGAAGTTTGGTCCACCTGTTGAATTGGGATTCAATAAGCCATCGCATGATCTCTCTGGGTGAGAGGCCACTCACCGCCCGAGATCGCGGGCTCACCGCCGCTCTGCTGCGGCTGTTGGAGGGGGAGGTGCCGCCGCCCTTCGCCGTCCGGCGATTCCTGCCGCTGCCCACCCTCTCGTACGGCCCTGGAGATCTCCACACTGGGGCCCCAGGTGAGCGAGATTTCGGCGACCACGTGGACCAGACGAACTACTCGGTGATCGTCGGCGAGCGGGTGGTCGTGAAGTGGCTGACACCCCCCGTTCCGCTGCCGCACCCCGCCCCGGAGATCCTCGCCCACCTCGTTGAGGCGGGCTTCAACGACACCGCGCCTCCTTACGCGGCGCTGACCGGCGTGCTGGACGGCCGGGAGCACCTGCTCGCCTTGGTGACGGGGTATCTGCCTGAGGCCACGGACGGCTGGGAGTGGTGCGTGGACGAGGCCGTGGCCGGTCGCACCGCCTTCGCCTCCGAGCTGGGCCGCCTCGCCGCCGAGTTGCACCTGGCCCTGTCCACCCTCTCCCCCGATCGAAAGACAGGCTCCCCCGATCGAAAGACAGGCTCCCCCGATCGAAAGACAGGCTCCCCCGATCGAAGGACAGGCTCCCCCGGTCGGAAGACAGGCTCCCCCGATCGGGCGACGGGCCAGGCGACGAGCGCGGCCGCCAGGGCGCGGCAGGCGCTCGCCGAGGCGATCGAGCTGACCGGCGGGGAGGACGGCGCGTGGCTGGCGACCAGGACCGAGGCCATGCGGCGGGAGCTGGCCCCGCTCGACGCGCCCGTCACCACGCCCGCCATCCGGATCCACGGCGACCTCCACGTGGGCCAGTTCCTGCGGTGGCGCGACGGGTACGCGGTCATCGACTTCGACGGCAATCCCACGGTGGCCGACGCCGACCCGTACCAGCCGCCCGCCAGGGACGTGGCCCAGCTCACCACGAGCCTGGAGCACGTGGCCCAGGTCGCGGTCAGGCGCCGCGACACCGCGCCCGATCAGGCCACCGGATGGGCGCGGCGGGCCCGCGCCCGTCTGCTGGCCGCCTACCGGGTGCACCTGTCCGCCGGGCACGGCGGGCATCTGCTGGACGAGAGCCTGATCCGCCCGTTCGAGGTGGAGCAGGAGTGCCGTGAGCTGATCTACGCCGCCCGCCACCTCCCCCGCTGGCGCTACGCCCCCATGGGTGTGCTGCGCACCTGGTACCCCGAGGAGAACATCTCGTGAATTCCGAGCACTACCTGTCCGATCTGGAGTCCAAGCCGGAGGCGCTGGCGAGGCTGGCCGCGGCGCTCAGGGCGTCCGACCCGTTCGATGGGCTTCCCGAGGACGTCGAGCGGGTGCTGTTTCTGGGCATGGGCAGCTCCCGCTACGCGGCCGGGGTGGCGGCGCTGCGGCTGCGCGCGGCCGGGGTGAACGCCCACGCCGAGTACGCCTCCGCCGCCGCGAGTCTCCCGCCCGCCCCCGGCACGCTGGTGGTGCCGATCTCGGCCACCGGCTCCAGCCGCGAGACGCTCGACGCCGTCGAACGGTACGCGGGCGGCCCCGCCTTCCTGGCGGCCCTGACCAACCGGCCGGGCTCCCCGCTGGCCGAGGCCGCCGACCTGGTGGTCGACCTGCGGGCGGGCGAGGAGCAGGGCGGCGTGGCCTGCCGTACGTTCCAGCACACCCTGGCGCTGCTCCTGGCCCTGGAGCAACGGCTCACGGGCCGCGGCCGCGACCTCCCCGAGCTGGTCGAACGCGCCGCGCAGGCCACGGCGGACCTGCTGGAGCGCAGGGACGAATGGGTCCCCCTGGCCATGGAGCTGCTGGACGGCCCGCACGGCGTCTACACGATCGCCCCCGCCGAGCGCCTGTCGTCGGCCGAGCAGTCGGCGCTGATGTTCCGCGAGGGCCCGCGCCGACCGGCCGACGCCTGCGAGAGCGGCGACTGGTCGCACGTGGACGTCTACCTCACCAAGACGCTCGACTACCGCGCCCTGCTCTTCCCCGGCTCCCGCTACGACGAGCAGGCCATGGACTGGGTACGCCGCCGCGAGTCCACGGTGGTCACCGTGGGCCCCGAGGTGAAGGACGCCACCGCCGCGATCCGGTACACGCACGACGACGACCCGGACGTGGCCCTGCTCACCGAGACGCTCGTGGCCGAACTGGTGACCGCCTACTGGTGGGCGGAGCAGTGAGGGGCTCGCGAGACTGAGCGGCTCGCGGGACCTCAACGCGACCGCACGGTCAGCGCGTGCTCGACCAGCGTGATCAGGGTGTGCTTGACCGCCTCCCGCGCACGCGCGTCCGTGCGGACGATCGGCACGTGCGCCGACAGCGTCAGCGCCTCCCGCACCTCGCTCTCGACGTGCGGGAACGCGCCGTCCCAGCCGTTGAGCCCGATCACGAACGGGATGCCGGACTCCTCGAAGTAGTCGACGGCGGGGAAGCTGTCGGCCAGCCGCCGCGAGTCGACCAGCACCACGGCGCCGATGGCCCCGCGTACCAGGTCGTCCCACATGAACCAGAACCGGTATTGCCCCGGCGTGCCGAACAGGTAGAGGATCAGGTCCTGGTCCAGCGAGAGCCGGCCGAAGTCCATCGCCACGGTGGTGGTCGTCTTGGCCGGCGTGTGCCCGAGGTCGTCGATGCCCTGCGAGGCGTCCGTCATGAGCGCCTCGGTGGTGAGCGGCGTGATCTCCGACACCGCGCCCACGAACGTGGTCTTCCCCACGCCGAACCCGCCCGCCACGACTATCTTCGTGGCGGTGAGCCGGCTAGAGCCTGCGGAGTCCACTCAGCACCCTTTCGAGCAGGCCCCGGTCGGGCAGACCCGCCTCGAGCTGCGGCTGGTACACCCTGACCAGCCCGTCCGCCTCCATGTCGGCGATCAGCACCCTCGCCACCCCGAGCGGGACGCCGAGCAGCGCCGAGATCTCCGCCACGGACCGCACCTGCCGGCACAACTCGCTGATCGCGCGGTACTCGCGCGTGTACGTCGTGCCGAGCTGCGCCGAGGTGGCCGAGGACACCAGCGCCTCCATGGCCAGCTCCGTGCGCGGAGTGGTCCTGCCGCCGGTGACGGCATACATCCGGACGAGCGAACTGCGCTCGGGCTCCGGCTCACCGTTGTGCCACGATGCCAAGGTTCACTCCCTTCACCACGGGCGCGAGGCGGACAGCTCCGCCCGTACGGCAGGTGTGAGCACCTGTCCCGCGCGTTCGACCAGGATCGTCATCTGATAGGCGACCAGGCCCATGTCACAGTCGGGCGTCGCCAGCACCGCCAGGCAGGACCCGTCGCTGATCGACATCACCAGCAGCAGGCCCCGTTCCATCTCCACCAGTGTCTGGGTGACCCCGCCGCCCTCGAACACGCGCGCGGACCCCTGCGTGAGGCTCACCAACCCGGCCGCGATGGCGGCGAGCTGGTCGGCCCGGTCTTTGGGAAAGCCCCTGGAGAAGGCCATGGGCAGTCCGTCGGCGGAGACCACCACCGCGTGCGCCACGCCCGGGACCTCGTCGACGAAGCCGCTGACCAGCCAGTTGACGTCTCTGGCGGCCTGGCTCAGCTCCTTCATGAGTCCTCCTCGAGCTCAGCGCGTCCTTTGCGTACGCCCTGCTGGTAGCTGGCCAGCCGGCTGCGCAACCGGTCGGGGGACACCGGAGGAGCGGGAACGGGCGGCGGCTGGGGGTTCGCGGTGCCCGGTACCAGATTCGCTCTCGGCGTCCGCTTCGGCAAGCCGGAGTTCGTGGTGCCGTTGCCGGCGGGCTGAGCGCTCGCCCCGGCGGCCTGCCAGCCCTGGTCGGCCGGGGACGACCAGTGGCCCTCCCGCTGCTCGTCACGGTGGTCGGCCGTGGGGGCGGACTTGCTGAACCAACTACTCTCCTCGACGGAGGCGAAGATCGGCAGGAACTCGTCATTGGCGGGCGCCGCCGGGGTCGGGAACGAGGTCGGCGCGGCCAGGCCGGAGAACGAGGGCCGGGGCGCGACCACGTCGGGCGGGGGCGGCTGCTCGACCGAGCGGCTCTGCGTGGCGCTGAACCACGACGACGGCTCGGCCGCGGGAGCGGCGGTGTCGAGCCGTGGGTCCAGCCGTGGGTCCAGCCGTGGGTCCAGCCGGGGATCGTGCCGGTCGAGCCCGGCGTCGAAGCCACCGCCGAGCCCACCGCCGAGCCCACTGTCGAACCTGTTGTCGAACCCGCTCTCGAACCCGCTGTCGAACGTCGAGTCCACCCTGGCGTCGAAGCCGGTGTCGAACCCCGCCTCGAAGCTCGCGTCGAACGACGGGTGACCCGCCGGCGGCCCGGTCAGCGGCCCGGTCGCCGGGGACGCTGCCTGCTGGACGCCGTTCTGCCTGGGCACCTGGACCCGCTGCCCCGCCCCGGGCACCGGGCCGGGCACGCCGGTGAGCAGCGTGGGCGGGACGAGCACCATGGCCGTCAGCCCGCCGATGTCCTGCCGCCTGAGCTGCACCCGGATGTGGTGCCGCAGCGCCAGGCGGCCGACCACGAACAGGCCCATCCGCCGCGACACCGACACGTCCACGACGGGCGGGTTGGCCAGCCGCCAGTTGGCCTCGGTCAGCTCCTCCTGGCTCATGCCGATGCCGTGATCGGTGACCGACAGCATCAGGCTCCCGCCGTCGATCCGGCTGCTGGAGATGATGACCTTGGTGTCCTTCGAGGAGAACGACACCGCGTTCTCGACCAGCTCGGCGAGCAGGTGCACGCAGTCGGTGACCGCCTGCCCGGCGATGGCGACGTCCGACTGCACCTGGATGCTGACCCGGTCGTAGCTCTCGACCTCGCCGAGCGCCGCCCGCACGATGTCCATCAGCTCGATCGGCTCGCTCCACTTGCGGGCCGCCTCCTGCCCGGCGAGGACGAGGAGGTTCTCGCTGTTGCGCCGCATGCGGGTGGCCAGGTGGTCGAGCTTGAACAGGTCGCCGAGCCGGGTGTCGTCGCGCTCGCCGCGCTCCAGCTTCTCGATCAGCGTGAGCTGCCGCTCGACCAGCGTCTGACTGCGCCGCGACAGGTTGACGAACATCGCGTTGACGTTGGAGCGCAGCTTGGCCTCGTCGCCGGCCAGCCGTACGGCCTCGCGGTGCACCTCGTCGAACGCCCGGGCGACCTCGCCCACCTCGTCCTTGGTGAAGATGCCGATGGGCGGCACCTCGGCGGTGGCCGCGCCGTCGCGCGACTCCCTCAGGTGCTGCACGAACTCGGGCAGCCGCTTGCCTGCGATCTCCAGGGCCTCGCCGCGCAGGCGGCGCAGCGGACGGACGAGCGACCTCGCGACGCCGGTGGTGATCAGCAGCACGGCCACGAGCAGCGCGAGCACGGCGCCCGCGGTCACGAACGCCTGCGTCCGCTCCGCGCCGCTCAGCTCCTGGCTGCGGGCCACGATGTCCTGGGCCTGGCGCTCCTCGATCTTGCGCATGGAGTCGACGACCACGTTCGCCGCGTCGAACCACTCCTTGGCGTCGTCCTTCTTGGCCTGGTCGAGGCCGTGCAGCGGCAGCCCGCTGGTGGCCCTGATCAGCACCAGCTCGCGCAGGAACAGCATTCGGTCGGCGGAGCGGCCGTTGACGGTCTCGTCGAAGACGCGCCGTTCCTCGGCGGTGGCCTCGGCGGCGAAGCCCTTGCGCTCGTTGGCCTCCCTGGACTGCTCGCCGAGGAACCGCTCGAGCTGGTCGGCGTCGAACGCCCCCTCGACCAGCACGATGGTGACCAGCGCCTGCTGGTAGGAGACGCTCTCCTTGGCGCGGGCGAGCCCGTCGAGCAGGCTCGTCTGGCGGAACAGCTCGTCGTCCACGCTGCCCTTGACCAGCTCGTTGTGGACCGAGAGCAGGTCGTTGACGACCGTGGTGTAGAGCTCGACGGCTGGGCCGGGCAACAGGTTGGCGTCCAGCGCCTGCTTGCGCAGGGAGGTCAGGTCGTCGAGGCGGTTGAGCAGGTGTTCCAACTGGTCCGCGGTACGCCCGGTCGACTCGCTCATCAGTTGCCTGGCGATGCCGCGTACCTGCCGGGCCGCCAGGTCCACCTGGTCCATCTGGGCCTGCACCTCGGACAGCCCGTTCACCGGCCGGTCGCGTGCGATGTACCACGCGGTCCTGGCCCGCTCGGCGGAGACCAGGTGGGTGAGCCCGCCCAGTTCGGCCGAGAGCTGGGCGAACTGGTTGGTCCGCGCGTAGTCCGCCGCCGCCGCCGTCGAGGAGAGCACCTGGACGCCGCCGAGCAGCACGGCGGCGGCGGTCGGCACCAGGATCAGGGCGACGAGCCGCGCCCGGACCCGCCAGTTGCGCAGCCGCCAGCCACTCTCGCCGGTCTGCTTGACGCCCACCGCTGTACTCACCAAACGCACCTCGCCCGATTCGGCGTATATGAGGACCCCTGTGCCCTGGGGGAAATCAGCAAGTGTCGGTAATTGGAACACATCCCACGGCTCGTGGCCAAGCGAACATAACGCGACAAAAGAGAGTACATGTGACTCCTGAGGATAGAACCTGGTGCTCCATCCTGGAACCACTCGCGACACGAAATAAACCTCTAACAGAATAAATGTCCGCCAATGGGCGTTTAGTGCGTTCCAATCGCGTAACACGCCCGGCGCACCGCGGTCTCCGGCGGGTCACGCCGTTGAGAATCTCGCCATTCACGCCATATGTTGAGCGACGTCAAAAAGCGAGGAGGCGAGTGTGGGAGATTCTCCCGACAGCGCGGCCATCACCGTTGCGGGCCTTTGGAAGATCTTCGGATCCACCGCGCAACGAGTGCTGAACAGCGATGACAGGCACCTTGACCCCGCCGCGCTGAGGGAGAAGACCGGCTGCACCGCCGCCGTCAGAGACGTGAGCTTCGAGGTGCGCCCCGGCGAGGTCTTCGTCGTCATGGGCCTGTCGGGCAGCGGGAAGTCCACGCTCGCCCGCTGCCTGACCCGGCTCGTCGAGCCGAGCGCGGGCGAGATCAGGATCGGCGGCGAGGACATCCGCGCCGCCACCCCCGCCCGGCTGCGCGAGATCCGCCGCCACCAGGTCAGCATGGTCTTCCAGCACTTCGGCCTGCTGCCGCACCGCCGGGTGATCGACAACGTGGCCTACGGGCTGGAGATCCAGGGCACCGCCAAGGCGGCCAGGCACGCGCGCGCCGCCGAGATCCTCTCGCTCGTCGGCCTCGACGGCCACGCCGACGCCTACCCCGACCAGCTCTCCGGCGGCATGCAGCAGCGCGTCGGGCTGGCCAGGGCGCTGGCCGTGGAGCCGCGGGTGATGGTGTTCGACGAGCCGTTCAGCGCGCTCGACCCGCTGATCCGGCGCGACATGCAGGCCGAGGTGATCCGCCTGCACCGGGAGGTCGGCAAGACCATGGTGTTCATCACCCACGACCTGTCGGAGGCGCTCAAGCTGGGCGAGCGCATCGCGATCATGCGGGCCGGCTCGATCGTGCAGATCGGCACGGCCGAGGAGCTGGTGGGCGCGCCGGCCGACGACTACGTGGCCGACTTCGTCCGCGACGTACCGCGGAGCCACGTGCTGACCCTGCGCTGGATCTGCCGCGACCCCGAGCCCGGCGAGTCGCTGACCGGCCCCACGTTACCGGTCGGCACGGTGATCAAGGACGCCCTGGCCGTGGCCTCCGAGTCGTCCCAGCCGATCCGGGTCGTGGACGGCGACGACCTGGTCGGCGTGGTGGACCGGGTGGACCTGCTGGGCTTCCTGTCGGGTCAGGACACCGTCGCGAAGCCGGGCCAGGACTCCGCCGCCGAGCCGGGCCGGAACACGTCCCCGAAGGTCGCCACATGAGCACGACGGCCGTCACCACGCCCTCCGGGCTCCGGTTGCCGAGGTGGGCGGCCCCGGTGGGGGCGGCGGCGCTGTTCGTGGCGGCGTACCTGGTCTTCCAGGGCACGGGGACGCTGCCGCACGACAAGGAGGCGCCGCAGTTCCTGGCGGTCACCGAGTTCCGCGAGTGGATCGACGACCACCGCAACGACAACCCCCTCTTCCTGTACTTCCTCAACTACGTCCGGCTCTTCGTGGCCTGGCTCTACGACCTGTTCCTGGCCGGCCTGCACGCGCTCGGCTGGCCCGGCATCACGGGTGTGATGGGCGCGCTGGCCTGGCTCGCGGGCGGCTGGCGGGTGGGGCTGCTGGCCCTGGGGGGCGTGAGCGCGTTCGGCGTGCTCGGGCTGTGGGAGTCGAGCGTGGAGACGCTGGCCCTGGTCGCGGTGGCGGTGCTGCTGTCGCTGGCGATCGGGATCCCGGTGGGCGTGTGGGCCGGGCTCTCCGTACGCGTGCGGCGGGCGATCACCCCGGCGCTGGACGTCATGCAGATCATGCCGACGTTCGCCTACCTCGCGCCGCTGGCGCTGTTCTTCCACATCGGGGCGCCGGCCGGGGCCATCGCCACGATGATCTATTCGATCCCGCCCGCCATCCGCATCACCGCGCTGGCCGTGTCGCAGGTCTCCCCCACGGCGGTCGAGGCGTCCGCCTCTCTGGGCGCCACGCGCTGGCAGACGCTGGTCAAGGTGCACCTGCCGCTGGCCAGGTCCACGATGGCGCTGGCGATCAACCAGACGATCATGATGGCACTGTCCATGGTCGTCATCGCGAGCCTGATCTCGGCCCCCGGGCTGGGCGGCGAGATCATCCGCGGCCTGTCGCGGGCGCAGGTCGGCATCATGCTCCCGGCCGGCGTCGCCGTCGTGATCATGGCGGTGGTGCTCGACCGGATGATGATGGCCGTGGCCCACCGCGAGCCGCACGCGAAGACCGGCCGCACGAACCTGCTCGCGGCCCTCGCGCTGGCCGTCGCCGGTCTGGCGCTCATCCCCGTGCTGCCGAAGCTCTGGCCGGAGAATCTCACGCTCAACCTGGTCGCCGAGGTCAACGACGCTGTCGGCTGGGCCGAGACCAACTGGTACGCGGTCACCACGTTCATCAAGGACGCGACCTCCCACGCCCTGCTCAACCCCCTGGAGTCGCTGCTCACCTCGGCCCCCTGGTGGCTGGTCGCCCTCGCGGTGCTGACCGTCGCCTGGCGGGTCAGCGGCCCGCGACCGGCGCTGGTCGCGCTGGGCTGCCTGCTGGCGATCGCGCTGCTCGGCGTGTGGGAGCACACCATGCAGACGATGACCACGGTCGCCGTCGCGGTGCTGGTCACGCTGATGATCGGCCTGCTGCTCGGCGTGGCCGCGGCCCGTTCGCCGCGTTACTCGGCCGTTCAGCGGCCCCTGCTGGACGCCGCGCAGACCATGCCCGCGTTCGTGTACCTGCTTCCGGCGCTGGCGCTGTTCGGGACGACCCGGTTCACCGCGATCTTCGCCTCGGTCATCTACGCCGTGCCGCCCGTGGTGCGCCTGGTCGAGGACGGCATCAGGGCCGTGCCCGGCACGGTCGTCGAGGCCGCGGTCTCGGCCGGGTCCACCCCGGGACAGCTCCTGTGGAAGGTGCAGCTCCCCATGGCCAGGCGGGCCATCCTGCTCGCGGCCAACCAGGGCATCGTCATGACGCTGGCCATGGTGGTGGTCGGCGGCCTGGTCGGGGCGGGGGCTCTCGGCTACGACGTGGTCACCGGATTCTCCCAGCGGACCGACTTCGGCATGGGCTTCGTGGCGGGCATCGCGACCGTGCTGCTCGGAGTCATGCTCGACCGCATCACGCAGGGCGCCGACAGGCGTCCGTCCCCCCGAAAGAGGAAGTTCACATGAAGATTCGCCTGCTCGCAGGCATATTCGCCTTGGGACTGGCCGCCGCGGGCTGCGGCGGGGCCACCGTGGCGACCTCGCCGAGCTCCACCGCCCCGGCCGCCGGGAGTGGCACCGCCTCCGCGTCCGCAGGGACCGTGAAGATCGCGATCAACCCCTGGGTGGGGTACGAGGCCAGCGCGAACGTCGTGGCGTACCTGCTGAAGAACGAGCTGGGCTACCAGGTCGAGCTGCCCGAGATCAAGGAGCAGCTCGCCTGGGAGGGCTTCGGCACCGGCGACGTCGACGTCATCATCGAGAACTGGGGTCACCCCGACCTGAAGAAGCAGTTCATCGAGGAGAAGAAGGTCGCGCAGGAGGCGGGCTCCACCGGCAACAAGGGCGTCATCGGCTGGTACATCCCCAAGTGGATGGTCGACGAGCACCCTGACATCACCGACTACAAGAACCTCAACAAGTACGCGAGCCTGTTCAAGACCTCCGAGTCGGGCGACCAGGGCCAGCTCCTGTTCGGCGACCCCTCGTACGTCAGCAACGAGGAAGCCCTGATCAAGAACCTCAAGCTCGACTACAAGGTCGTGGTCGGCGGCAGCGAGGCGGCCCTGATCAAGAGCGCCCAGCAGGCGCAGGAGCAGAAGAAGGCGCTGCTGTTCTACTTCTGGGACCCGCACTGGCTGTTCAGCAAGACCGACCTGGTCCGAGTCAACCTGCCCGCCTACACCGAGGGCTGCGACGCCGACCCCAAGAAGGTCGCCTGCGACTACCCGGAGATGGACCTCGACAAGATCGTCAGCACGAAGTTCGCGCAGACCGGCGGGAAGGCGTACGAGCTGGTCAAGAACTTCACCTGGACCAACGAGGACCAGAACGCCGTGGCCGACGACATGACCAACAACGGCATGACCGGCGAGGACGCCGCCAAGAAGTGGATCGAGGCCAACACCGCCAAGTGGCAGGCGTGGATCCCCAAGTGACCCCTCTCGACCGCGGCCCCGCCCCTGGGGCCCGCGGTCCCGGAGACCTCTCATGATCCGAACGAAGACGCTCGCAGGGCCGCTCGTCGTGGCCCTGCTCCTGGCCGCCTGCTCCAGCGGGGAGCCCGAGACCACCGCCACGGCCAAGGGCACCGTGAACATCGACATCCACGGCTGGGCCGGGTACGAGGCCCAGGCCGCCGTGCTGGCGTACCTGCTGGAGCACGAGCTGGGCTACAAGGTGAACAAGCGGCCCATGAAAGAGGACGAGTCCTGGAAGGACTTCGAGTCCGGCAAGGTCGATGTGATCGTGGAAAGCTGGGGTCACAACGACTGGAAGAAGGAGTACATCGAGGAGAAGAAGGTCGCGCTGTCGGCGGGCCTCACGGGCAACAAGGGGGTCATCGGCTGGTACGTGCCGGAGTGGATGGCCAAAAAGTACCCCGACATTACGGACTACCGAAACCTCAATAAGTACGCCCGACTCTTCCGGACCGAAAAAACCGGAAATGCCGGACAAGTCCTAGATGGCGACCCGACGTTCGTGACGAACGACGAGGCCATCGTCAAGAATCTCGGGCTCAATTACCAGGTCGTCTACTCGGGCAGCGAGGCGGCGCTGATCAAGGCGGCCCAGGCCGCGACGAAGAATCGGACACCGCTGCTCATGTATTTCTACGAACCGCAATGGCTCTTCGCCAAGATCAAACTCGTCAAGGTGGCGCTGCCGGCCTACGCCGTGGGCTGCGACGACGAACCGGCCAAGGTCGCCTGCGACTACCCGCCGTACCTGCTGGACAAGATCGTCAGCAAGCGGTTCGCGGAGACGGGCGGGCCGGCGTACGAGCTGGTGCGCAACTTCAACTGGACCAACGACGACCAGAACACCGTGGCCAGCGACATGATCAACGAGAAGCTGAGCGCCGAGGAGGCCGCCAGGCGGTGGGTCGAGGAGAACAAGATCGTGTGGAAGGACTGGATCCCCCGTTGAGGTTCGACTTCGTCATCGTGGGCGGCGGCTCGGCCGGGTGCGCCCTGGCCAACCGGCTGAGCGCCGACCCCTCGACCTCGGTGCTGGTGCTGGAGGCGGGCCGGGCCGACCACCTGTGGGACGTGTTCATCCACATGCCGGCGGCGCTGATGTTCCCGATCGGCAACCGCCACTACGACTGGAAGTACGAGTCGGAGCCAGAGCCGCACATGAACGGGCGGCGCGTCTACCACGCCCGCGGCAAGGTGCTGGGCGGTTCGAGCAGCATCAACGGCATGATCTTCCAGCGCGGCAACCCGCTCGACTACGAGCGCTGGGCCGGCGATCCCGGCATGGGGCACTGGGACTACGCGCACTGCCTGCCGTACTTCAAGAAGATGGAGAACTGCCTGGCAGAGCCCGGCACCGACTTCCGCGGCGGCGAGGGCCCGCTGACGCTGGAGCGCGGCCCCGCGCGCGGGCCGCTGTTCGAGGCGTTCTTCGAGGCGGTGCGGCAGGCCGGGCACCCCCTGACCGACGACGTGAACGGCTACCGCCAGGAGGGCTTCGCCGCCTTCGACCGCAACATCCACCGTGGTCGCCGCCTCAGCGCCGCCCGCGCCTACCTCCACCCCGTACGCCGCCGTCCCAACCTCCACGTACGCACCCGCGCCCTGGTCGAGAAGGTGCTCTTCGACGGCACCCGGGCCGTGGGCGTGCTGTGCGGCGGGGAGCGCATCGAGGCGTCGGAGGTCATCCTGTGCGGCGGCGCGATCAACACCCCCCAACTGCTGCAACTGTCCGGCGTGGGCCCGCGGGCCCTGCTGGAGCCGCTGGGCGTCGACGTCGTGCACGACCTGCCGGGGGTGGGCGAGAACCTCCAGGACCACCTGGAGGTCTACGTCCAGCACGCCTGCCTGCAGCCGGTCTCGCAGCAGCCGTCACTGGCCCTGTGGCGGCGGCCGTTCATCGGCGCGGACTGGCTGTTCCTGCGGCGCGGCCCCGGGGCCACGAACCACTTCGAGGCGGGCGGGTTCATCCGGTCGAACGACGACGTGGCGTACCCGAACCTGATGTTCCACTTCCTGCCGATCGCGGTCCGCTACGACGGCTCGGCCCCGGCGGGCGGGCACGGCTACCAGGTGCACATCGGGCCGATGTACTCCGACGCCCGCGGCTCCGTCCGCATCACCTCGGCCGACCCGCGCCGCAAGCCCGCCCTGCGCTTCAACTACCTGTCCACCGAGCAGGACCGCAGGGAGTGGGTGGAGGCGATCCGGCACGCCAGGGAGATCCTCTCCCAGCCCGCGTGGGCGGATTTGGACGCGGGCGAGATCTCCCCCGGCCCCGGGGTGCGGACCGACGAGGAGATCCTCGCCTGGGTCGCCAGGGACGGCGAGACGGCGCTGCACCCGTCGTGCACCTGCAAGATGGGCACCGACGAGCTGGCCGTCGTGGACCCCGGCACCATGCGCGTGCACGGCCTGGACGGGCTGCGCGTGGTGGACGCCTCGGCCATGCCGTACGTCACGAACGGCAACATCTACGCCCCGGTCATGATGCTCGCCGAGAAGTCCGCGGACCTCATCCTGGGCAACACCCCGCTCCCGCCGGAGCCGGTGGAGTTCTATCGCCATACGAGGTGACCCTCAGCGGTCGAGGCGCTGGTAGCGGCGGACCGAGAGGACGAAGAACACCACCGTGATCACCAGCGGCCACGCCACGGCCATCGGCACCGCGTGCTGGGCCACCCACGAGTCGCCGCCCCACCCCGGGTTCCCGAACAGCTCCCTGGCCGCCGCCACCGTGGACGACAGCGGGTTCCACTCGGAGATCGCCCCCAGCCAGCCGGGCATGGTCTCCGGGGCGACGAAGGCGTTCGACAGGAACCCGATCGGGAACTCCAGCATCTGCACCGCCACCACCCCACCGGGGTCCCTGGTGAGCAGCCCCAGGTACATGCCCATCCACAACAGCGAGAAGCGCAGGAGCAGCAGCAGGCCCACGGCCGCGAGCGCGCCCCCGGCCGTGGCCGGACGCCAGCCGACCGCCAGCCCGCAGACCAGCAGCCCGGCCAGCACGAGGACCGAGTGGAGCAGGTCCGCGACGGCCCGCCCGATCAGGACGGCCGACGGAGCCATGGGCATGGAGCGGAAGCGGTCGGTGACGCCCTTCGAGGCGTCGGTGGTGACGGCGATCATGGTGGCGGTCAGGCCGAAGAGCATCGTCATGCCGTACATGCCGGGCATCAGGAAGGCGAAGTAGTCGGCTCCCTGGGGCACCTCCACCGCGCCGCCGAACAGGTAGCCGAAGGCCAGCGTGATGACCACGGGGAAGACCACCCCGAACACCACGGTCGCGGGCTGGTTGGCCCAGTGGATCAGGTCCCGGCGGGCGATCGTCCAGCCGTCCGCCAGGGCCCACCGCAGTGAGATCTCGCTCATTCGTCGCCTCCTCCGGCGTTGGTGAGGTGCAGGAAGACCTCGTCGAGAGTGGGGCGGCGGACGGCGACGTCCTCGGCCTCGATGCCGGCCGCCGACAGGGCCGCGAGCACGTCCGTGAGCGCCCGCACGCGCTCGTTCACCGGCGCGCTCACGTGCCGGGTGTCCCTGTCCAGGTCGGCCGGGCCGGACGCGACCCGCCCGAGGATCGCGGCGGCCTCCGCCAGCCGGTCGTGATCGTGGATCACCACGTCGAGCCGGTCGCCGCCGAGCTTGGACTTGAGCGCGTCGGGCGTGCCCTCGGCCACCACCCGGCCCGCGTCGATGACCGAGATCCGGTCGGCGAGCTGGTCGGCCTCCTCCAGGTATTGCGTGGTCAGCAGCACCGTGGTGCCGCCGGAGACCAGGTCGCGCACCGACCGCCAGATCTCGGCCCGGCTGCGCGGGTCGAGGCCGGTCGTCGGCTCGTCGAGGAACAGCACGGGCGGCGCCAGGATCATCCCGGCCGCCAGGTCGAGGCGGCGGCGCATGCCTCCCGACAGTTCCTTGGCCGGGCCGGTGTGCTCCAGCCCGAAGCGCTCCAGCAGCTCGGCCGCCCGCGCGCGGGCCGCGGCGGCGCCGAGGTGGTGGAGGCGGCCGAACATCTCCAGGTTCTGCCGCCCGGTCAGCAGCTCGTCGACCGCGGCGTGCTGGCCGACCAGACCGAGGTGGCGGCGTACCTGGCGGGGTTGGGTCGTCACGTCGAAGCCGGCCACCTGCGCGCGCCCGCCCGAGGGGCGCAGGAGCGTGGTGAGGATGCGCACGGTCGTGCTCTTCCCCGCGCCGTTCGGGCCGAGCAGGCCGTAGACCGTGCCCTCGCGCACGTCCAGATCGATGCCGTCCAGCGCCGTCTTCTCGCCGTACGTCTTGCGCAGGCCCTGTGCCGATACCGCTGACATACCACCTCCCAATGAATCGTACGCCGTACCGTACAGCATACGTTCCGAGGCGGCAACCGTACGGTGTACCGTACGGAGGTGTGACGATTGAGTTCTCCGGGAGGGGCGACCCCGCGCGCAGCCTGGCGCTGCTCTGGCGCACCAGCGAGCGGGCTAGCCGCAAGGGCAGGCCAGAGCTGAGCGTCGAGCGCATCGTGCGCGCCGCCATCGAGGTGGCCGACGCCGAAGGGCTGCAGGCGCTGTCCATGCGCCGCGTGGCCGAGCGGCTGGGCGTGGGGACGATGTCGCTCTACACGTACGTGCCGGGCAAGCCGGAGCTGTTCGACGTCATGCTCGACGAGGTCTACGGCGAGACCGCCCGCCCCGACGACGTGCCGGGCGGCTGGCGGGGCGGGCTGGAGCAGATCGCCAGGGAGAACTGGGCGCTCTACCTGCGCCATCCGTGGTTGTTGCAGGTGGCCGCGAACCGCCCGGTGCTCGGCCCGAACGTCACGGCCAAATACGAGTACGAGCTGGGCGCGGTGGACGGCATCGGCCTGTCGGACCTGGAGATGGACTCGGTGATCACCCTGATCACCGGGTTCGTGCACGGCGCGGCCAGGGGCGCGGTGGAGGCCGCGCAGGCCGAGAGCCTGACGGGGCTGACCGACGAGCAGTGGTGGGCCGCGCACGCGCCCTTCCTCGCCCGCATCGCCGACACCACCCGCTATCCCGTCGCCTCCCGGGTCGGGCAGGCGGCGGGGCAGGAGCTCCAGGGCGCCTACAGCCCCGAGCACGCCTTCGAGTTCGGCCTGGAGCGCATCCTCGACGGCATCGAGGCCCTGGTCGCCAAGCGCCGCACCACCTCCGCCTGAGCCCTCCGGGCGGGCGCCTCAGCCCTTCCGGGCGGGCGCCTCAGCCTGACAGGGCCTGCTCGTAGGCGAGCAGCGTGTCGACGAACATGCGCCGCTGCGCGGGCGTGAGCGGCGCCAGCGCCCGCCGCCACGCCTGGGCGCCGTAGCCGAGCCACTCGTCGATGGAGTCCTGGTGCCCGTCGGCGATGCTGACGATCGTACGGCGGCGGTCGGCGTCGTCCTCGCGCCGCTCCAGCACGCCCTTCCTGCTCAGCTCCCCCACCATGAGACTCACCGTGGCGGGCGCCACCTCCAGCCGCCCGGCCAGCTCGTTGACCGTCATCGAGCCGTCGAACTGCAGGTAGGACAGCAGCGACAGATGCCGGGGCGCCAGCGACAACGCCTGCAGCGCCTCGGGCACCTTCAGCCGCTTGACCCGCCCCACCATGCGCGGCATCAGCAGCAGCAACGTCCTGATGCCGTCGTCCACGCTCAAGCCGTCAGTTGACATAGCCAATACCTTGCTGTCTAAATTAGCTTTGCTTGCAAAGCAAATATCGATCGCGCCTCACCAAAGGATAGTGAGATGACGGACTTCAACCAGCGGGTGATCGAGGAGTTCCGGGCCAACGGCGGCAAGGTGGGCGGCATGTTCGAGGGCGCCCCGCTCGTGCTGCTGACCACGGTGGGCGCCAAAACCGGGCGGCGGCGGACGAACCCGGCGGTCTACCTGCGCGACGGCGAGCGCGTGCTGGTCTTCGCCTCCAACGCGGGCGGCGACGCCCACCCGGCCTGGTACCACAACGTGGTGGCGAACCCCAGGGTCACGGTCGAGCTCGGGGAGGAGACGTTCACGGCCAGGGCGGTGCCGCTGGAAGGCGCGGAGCGCGACCGCCTGTACGCCCGCCAGGCGGCCATCGACCCGGCCTTCGCCGCCTACCAGGAAAAGACGGACCGGGTCATCCCCGTCGTCGCGCTCCACCCCGAGCACGAGCGGCTGCGGGCGTTCGGGGACGAGCTGGTCAGGATCCACGACTACCTGAGGGGCGAGCTGGCCCGGGTGCGCGCCGGCGAGGCGGACTCCGCCGACCTGCGGGCGCACTGCCTGGCCTTCTGCGAGGCGATCACGTTCCATCACACGGGCGAGGACCGCGTGGTCTTCCCGCACCTGGAGCAACTGTTCCCCGAGCTGAAGCAACCCCTCGACCGGCTGCGCGACGAGCACGCCGTGCTCGCCGGGCTGGTGGAGGAACTGCGCGGGGCGGCCGACCCGGCCACGCTGGAGCGCGTCGCCGCGAAGATGGAGGCCCACTTCGCCTACGAGGAGGAACACCTCATCCCGGTGCTCAACTCGCTGGAGGAGGTGCCCTGGTCGGCGGGCCGGCGCTAGCGCACGGGCGCGGCGCGCAGGCGTACGACGTGCTCGACCAGCGCGATCAGCGTCGCCTTGACCGACTCGCGGTTGCGGGCGTCCGTACGCACGATCGGCACGTGCGGCGCGAGCGCGAGCGCCTCCCTGACCTCCTGCTCACCGTGCGGGAACTGGCCCTCCCAGCCGTTGACCCCGATCACGAACGGCAGCTTGGCCTCTTCGAAGTAGTCGATGGCCGGGAAGCTGTCGGCCAGGCGGCGCGTGTCCAGCAGCACCACGGCCCCGATGGCCCCGCGCACGAGGTCGTCCCACATGAACCAGAACCGGTGCTGCCCGGGAGTCCCGAACAGATAGAGGATCAGGTCGCGGTCGAGCGAGAGCCGGCCGAAGTCCATGGCCACGGTCGTGGTCTGCTTGTTCGGCGTCATGCCCAGGTCGTCGATGCCCGCGGACGCGTCCGTCATCACCGCTTCCGTGGTGAGCGGGAGGATCTCGGACACCGCCCCCACGAACGTCGTCTTCCCGACACCGAACCCGCCGGCGACGACGATCTTCGTCGACGTGAGGCCGGGGCTAGAGCCTGCGTAGTCCACTGAGCACCCTTTCGAGCATGTTGAGGTCTGGCTGCCCCTGGCTGAGGCGTGGCTGGTGCAGGCGGACAAGCCCTTCGTCGGACATGTCCGCCACGAGCACCCTCGCCACGCCCAGCGGGACACGGAGCAGGGCCGAGATCTCCGCGACCGACCGGAACGACCTGCACAACTGCATGATGGCCTCCTGCTCGGGAGTGAGCAGGGCCATCTCGTCGTCCGGGATCGACATCGAGGAGATCAACGTCTCCATCGCGAGGTGATAGCGCGGCTCAGACCGGCCGCCCGTCACCGCGTAGGGACGGAACAGGGGCTCGTCGTCCCCGGCTCCGTCAGCGCCGTACACGGCCCGCTCCCATCAGTTCCATCACATCACCGGGTCCTGGCGGCCTGAAGCTCCGCACGCAGGGCCGGCGTGAGCGCCTGTCCCGCTCTGTCCACCAGCAGCGTCATCTGGTAGGCCACGAGACCCATGTCGCAGTCGGGCCCCGCGAGCACGGTGAGCACGGAGCCGTCGCTGATCGCCATGACCAGCAGCAGGCCCCGCTGCATCTCGACCACGGTCTGCGTCACCGAGCCGCCCTCGAACACCCTCGACGCGCCCACGGTGAGGCTCAGCAGGCCGGCGGAGACCGCGGCGAGCTGGTCGGCTCGGTCTGGAGGGAAGCCCTCCGAGGCGGCCAGGCAGAGCCCGTCCGCCGAGACCACGACGG
Source organism: Nonomuraea antimicrobica (assembly GCF_039536965.1). Classification (NCBI taxonomy): domain Bacteria; kingdom Bacillati; phylum Actinomycetota; class Actinomycetes; order Streptosporangiales; family Streptosporangiaceae; genus Nonomuraea; species Nonomuraea antimicrobica. The sequence goes on from NZ_BAAAZP010000103.1 coordinate 29,010, forward strand.
CATGCGCGACTCCGGGCGTGTTACGTACGAAGTCGGTGATCAGCCAGTCGAACCTGTGCGCCTCATGGCTAAGGATTGTCACGCATCCTCCCCGGCGGGACGCTTACTCACTCTGTTTCCTCCTGTCCACGTACTTCCTGGCGGCCCCGTCGCACACCCTGCTGGAAGCCGGCCATCCGGTTGCGTATCCGCTCCGCGGAGACCGGAGGCACCGCAGGCGCCTCCGGTTGCGGTTGCTGGAGCTGCGCCGGCTGACCGGCGGTGCCCGGCACCAGGTTGGCCTTGGGGGTCCGCTTGGGGAGCCCGGCGGCGGTGATGCCGCCCAGGCTCGGCTCGCTGGCTGCGGCCGCCGCCCGCCATCCGGCGTCTGCGGCCGTTCGCCATGCTTCCTCCCCAGAGGGTACGGCTTGTGTGGGCGTGGGCTCACCCCCGGCCTCGGGGCTCGGCGCCTCCCCTGGGGGCTTGCGAAACCAGGCCGACTCCACCGATGCGAAGATCGGCAGGAATTCCTCCTGCTCCTGGTCCATCGGCGAGACGTCGACCGAGGGCGCGGGCTCCGGCGTACGCACGTCGTTCGTGGGGAACGACGGGGCCGGTGACGGCATATGGAACGCGCCATTACCAGATGGGCCGCCGCCGGAAGGGCCGCTGACCGCCGGGGGCGAGGGCGGCTGCGGGCTCGGATATGACGGGAACGCCCCGGAGTCGAACGAGCCCGGCCGCCGCCGGTACGAGCCGCCGTCGGTGTCGGCGGTGAAGCCGTTGGCCCCCGCCGCGCCCGGCTCGGAGTGGAAGGCGCCCGGCCCCTGCCCCGCGAGGCCGGCCCCGCGCGGGCGCCCCACGTCGAACGGCCCCGTCCTGCCCGGTCCCGCGTCGAAGGAGTCGAAGCTGGCGAACGACCTGAACGACCCGTTCGCCGCGGGCGCCGGCCCCGGCTGGCTCGCCACGGTGCCGCCGCCGAACGCGGGCCGCTGCGGCAGCGGCTGCTGCTGGGTCCCGTCGACGATGAGCGTGGGCGGCAGCAGCACCATGGCGATCAGGCCCGCGCCGTCGCCCTTGCGGAGCTGCACCCTGATGCCGTGGCGCAGCGCCAGGCGGCCGACCACGAACAGGCCCATCCGCCGCGACACCGACACGTCCACGACGGGCGGCTCGGCCAGGCGGCGGTTGGCCTCGGCCAGCTCGTCCTCGGTCATGCTGATGCCGGTGTCGCTGACCGACAGCAGCGCGCCGCCGCCCTCGATGAGGCTGCTGGTGACCGTGACCTGGGAGTTGCTCGGGGAGAACTGGATGGCGTTCTCGACCAGCTCGGCGACCAGGTGGACCAGGTCGTTGGCGCAGTTCCCGAGCACCGAGGTGGCCCGGTGCACCCGGACCTGGACGCGTTCGTAGCCCTCGACCTCCGACAGCGCGGCGCGTACGACGTCGACCAGCTTGGCCGGCTGGCTGCGCCGTCGGGTGGCCTCGTGGCCGGCCAGGACCAGCAGGTTCTCGGAGTTGCGGCGCATGCGGGTGGCCAGGTGGTCGAGCTTGAACAGGTCGGCCAGCCGGCCGCCGTCCTGCTCGCCCTTCTCCAGGCCGTCGATCAGCGAGATCTGCCGCTCGACCAGGGTCTGCGTGCGGCGCGAGAGGTTGACGAACATCGAGCTGATGTTGCTGCGCAGCTCGGCCTCCTCGCCCGCCAGCCGCACGGCCTGCCGGTGCACCTGGTCGAAGGCCCGCGCCACCTCGCCGATCTCGTCGTTGCCCTCGACCTCGATCGGGTGCACGTCGCGTACGGCCGTCTCACCGCTGACGCGCAACCGGCGCACCACGTCGGGCAGCCGGAACCCCGCGACCTCCAGCGCCTCGGTACGCAGCCGCCGCAGCGGGCCCACCATGGAACGGGCGATGGCGACGGTGAGCAGCAGGACGACCAGCAGCAACGCCACGATGAGCGCACCGGCGATGATCGCGTTGCGGGTCTCGGCGTCGCGCAGTTCCTGGCTGCGCAGGCTCACCTTGCCCGCCAGCTCTTCCTCGATGCCGTGCAGCACGTCGATGGCGACGGTGTTGCTGTTGAACCACTCCTCGCGCTCGGCCCTGGCGGAGATGAGGTTGTCGGTGATGCGGGCGCCCGGCTGCCGACCGCTGGCCAGCGTGATCGCGCGGGACTTGGTGAGCTGGATGTTGACGTACTCGGGCCTGGAGGCGAGTGCCTTGGACAGTTGCTCGCCGACCTCGGTCCCGGCCTCGGCGCCCACGGTGGCGATGTCGCTCTGCTGGCGGGCGTTGGAGGCGATGAACTGCTCGACCTCTTTGGCGTCCACGCTGTCGGGGTTGTAGCTGGCCTGAAGGAGCTGGACGCGCTGGCGAGAGAGCTCCTCCTTGGCCGCCACGAGCGCGCTCAGGGCGCGGAAGTAGCCGACGATCTGGGAGTCGTGCGACATCAGGCTCAGCTCGTCGTGCAGCTTGATGAGGGTGTCGGCGAGGAAGTCGTAGCGGATGGTGTCGGTCTGACCTTCGGTCCTGATCCCCGACAGGCGGCTCAGGTCGTACCTGGCCTGGGCGGCGGCCTTGACCACGCGGGGGCCGTACGACTCGTCCATCGTGTCGAGGTCGGCGCGGACGGTCTTGATCAGCGTGTCGACGGCGGCCTTGCGCTGTTCGAGAGGGGCTTCGAGCTTCTTGCGCATGGCGCGGTTGGCGCCGATCCAGCCACCGGTGTCACGCTCCAGCCCCAGCGCCTGGACGAGGTCGCGAAGCCGCCCCGCCTGCTCGGCCGCGATGGCCGTGCGGTCGTAGACGCCGATGCTCTGCACCGAGCCGACCACGCGCGCTCCCCCGAGCACGACGCCGGCGATGGTGGGCACCAGGATGAGCGCGGTGAGGCGCCACCTCACCCGCCAGTTGCGCAGGGCGAGCCGCTGCAGCGGCTGCCTGCCGCGGGCCCGCTGAGCGGCTGGGCCGCTGCTCGAATTCCCCGTAGTCACCGCTCCCGCAACCCCTCAATCGTCCCGTAAGCAACGGGTCATCAAGCCGTCCACAAAGTATCCACAGCATCTGACGTATCAGGCATATCGGACATAATCGTTACAAATGCGACCGGTAGTTGTGTGCTGTTGGTTATCGCAGCGCGGCAAGGACTTGATCGCGGACTTGAGCCCTCTGCGCGTCGTCGCTGAGGGGGCGACCAGCGCGGTCCACAACATAGAAGACGTCCACCGCCTCCGCGCCGAGAGTCTCTACGCGAGCGGCTCTCACGTCAAGACCGCACTCACCGAACGCACGCCCAATACGCCACAGAAGTCCCGGCCTGTCATGGGCCCTGACTTCCACCACGGTGGCTGTCGCGGAGGCGTCGTCGACCAACGTCACCCGAGGTGGAGCCACCGGTACGCGGGACGGCCTGAGAGACCTGGCCCGGCGGGCCAGCCGCTGCTCGATGTCAAGACGTCCAGCAAGGACGAGACGCAGATCGGACTCCAGCGTCGCGGGGTCGGGAGGGGAGCCGTACTCGGGGATGACCGAGAACTCGATCACCGCCGTGGACCCCGCGAACGCGGCCGAGGCCGAGCGCACGACGAGCCGGTGGGCGGCCAGCACCCCGGCGGCGCTCCACAGCAGGCCCGCCCGGTCGGGGGCGACGACCGTGACCGCTCCCCCGTTGACCCGGACGGCCCCGCCGCCGTGCCGGGCCAGCGCGGCCTGCTCGGGCGACAGGGTCGGCGGCTTGGGGGGCGGCGAGCCGGTCAGCACGGACCTGACGCGGCGTACGAGGTCGGCGACCAGCCCCGCCTTCCACGCGTTCCAGGCGGCCGGGCCGGTCGCGGTGCCGTCGGCGACCGCCAGCGCGGCCAGCAGTTCGAGCACCTCCCGCGAGCCGACCGTGGCGGCGACCTTCTCGATCGTGACGGGGTCGGAGAGGTCTCGCCGCGTGGCGGTCTCGGGGAGCAGCAGGTGGTGGCGTACGACGGTGGCCAGCGTCTCGACGTCGGGCGCGGGCAGCCCGATGCGGGCGGCGATGTCGCGGACCACCACCTCGCCCGTCGCCGAGTGGTCGCCCGGCCAGCCCTTGCCCACGTCGTGCAGGAGCGCCGCGATCAGCAGGAGGTCGGGGCGGGAGACCTCGCGGGTGTGACCGGCGGCGTTCGCGGCGGTCTCGATCAGGTGGCGGTCGACCGTGAAGCGGTGGATCGGGTTGCGCTGCGGGCGGTGGCGTACGCGTTCCCAGTCAGGGAGCAGTCTGACAAGGATGCCCGCCTGGTCGAGCTCCTCCCACACGGGCACGGCGGCACGGCCCGCGCCGAGGATCGACACCAGCGCGTCACGGGCCTCCTCGGGCCAGGGCACCGGCATCGGCGGCGACTGAGCTGCCAGGACGGAGATCGTCGCGGGCGCCAGCGGCAGCCCGGAGCCGGCCGCCGCGGCGGCGGCGCGCAGCACGAGCACGGGGTCCCTGCGCGGGTCGACCCCCCTGGCGAGCACCACCTCGCCGCCGTGCTCGACCACGCCGTCGGCCAGCGGACGGCGGCCTCGGGGCGCGGGGCCTGACACCAGCCTGTCAACGGTGCGCCAGGTGCCGTCGAAGGCGTGGGAGATGGTGCGGCCCGCCTCGGCGAGCCTGCGCATCAGCGCCTCGGCGTCCAGCAGGCCGAGCAGCCCGGCGACCGCGTCCTGCTCCTGGAGGACCAGCCGGTCGGTGCCGCGGGCGGTGACGATGTGCAGCGCGTGCCGCACGTCGAGGACGAACTCGTACGCCTCCCGCGCCCGCGGGCCGGGCGCCGGGGCGACCCAGGCGGCGGCCACCGCCTGCATGGCCTGGACGTCGCGCAACCCGCCGCGCCCGTCCTTGAGATCGGGCTCCAGCAGGAAGGCCAGCTCCCCGCTGGACTGGGCCCGCTGGTCGGAGGCGTCGCGCAGCTCACTGAGCCGGCGCCGGGAGTCGGCGCGCCATTCGGCCAGCACCGCCTCCCTGGCCTTCCTGGTCAGGTCGGGGTCGCCGGCCACGTGCCTGGCCTGGATGAGGCCGAGCACGGCCTTGAGATCCTGCCGGGCCACGGAGACCGCCTCTTCCACCGTGCGTACGGAGTGGTCGAGGCTGACCGCCGAGTCCCAGATCGGATACCAGATCCGGTCGGCGATCCTGGCCACGTCGGCCCGGCCGTTGTGCAGCAGCACCAGGTCGAGGTCGCTGCCTGGGGCCGGTTCGCCCCTGCCGAGGCTGCCGACGGCGACCAGGGAGACGTGGTCGCCGTCGCTCGCCGTGCGGAAGAGATCCTTGAGCCAGCGGTCGGTGTCGGTGGTCCGCTCCTTGCGGGCCGCGGCGTACGAACGGGCCTCTCCCCTCACTGTCGCGCCCCCTCGCCGAGCACAGCCCGGACCTCGTCGTCCGGGCATCGCCGCGGACCCCCCGTGGAAATCCTGCCGTGCTCCGCCGGGACGCCGTCGTCCCGGCTTCGCCGCGAAACCATCACAGGGCTTCCGGACCCCGCTCTCCCGTGCGCACCCGGACGACGGTGTCCACGGGGACCGACCACACCTTGCCGTCGCCGATCTTGCCGGTGTGCGCCGCCTTGACGATGACGTCGATCACGTCCTCGGTGTCATCCTCTTCTGCGAGCACCTCCAGCCGGACCTTCGGCACGAGGTCCACCTGGTATTCGGCGCCGCGGTAGACCTCGGTGTGGCCCCGCTGGCGGCCGTAGCCGCTGGCCTCGCTGACGGTCATGCCCTTGATGCCGAACTGTTCGAGCGCGGCCTTCACGTCATCCAGCTTGAAGGGCTTGATGATCGCCGTGATGAGCCTCATGCGTCCACCTTCTTCGTGGCCGGGGAGATTACGGGACCGTTGGAGGAGCTGACGCCGGAGGCGTAGACGGTGCCGAGGTCGTAGCCCGTCTCGGCGTGCGTGGCGATGTCGACGCCGGTCAGCTCGGCGTCCTCGCCGATGCGGAAGCCCATCGTCTTGTCGATGACCTTGCCGATGATCCAGGACATGACGAACGAGTAGCCGCCGACGGCGACCGGGCCGAGCACCTGGAGGCCGAGCTGGCTGACCTGGCCGCCCTCGATCAGGATGCCCTTGTTCTGGCCGGGCAGGAACGGGTAGGCCGCCACGAAGCCCAGCGCGATCGCGCCGATCAGACCACCGACCAGGTGGACGCCGACCACGTCGAGCGAGTCGTCGAAGCCCGCCCGGTACTTCAGGCCCACGGCGTAGGCGCAGCCCACACCGGCCAGCACGCCGATCACCACGGCCGCCCACGGGTCGACGAAACCGCAGGCGGGCGTGATGGCGACCAGACCGGCCACCGCGCCGGAGGCGACGCCGAGCGTGGTCGCGTGACCGTCGCGCAGCTTCTCCACCACGAGCCAGGCACCGGCGGCCACGGCCGTGGCGACCTGGGTGTTCATGAACGCCAGACCCGCGGTCTGGTCGGGGGCCAACTCGGAGCCCGCGTTGAAGCCGAACCAGCCGAACCACAGCAGCCCGGTGCCGAGCAGCACCAGGGTCAGGTTGTGCGGCCGCATGGGCTCCTTGCGCCAGCCCTGGCGCTTGCCCAGGACGAGCGCGAGCGCGAGCGCCGCGGCGCCGGCGTTGATGTGGACGACCGTGCCGCCGGCGAAGTCTTCGATGCCGAGCTGGGTGAGCCAGCCGCCGCCCCAGACCCAGTGGGCGACGGGGAAGTAGACGACCGTGGCCCACACCAGGGAGAACAGCACCCAGGCGCCGAACTTGGCCCGGTCGGCGATGGCGCCGCTGATCAGCGCCACCGTGATGATGGCGAAGGTGAGCTGGAAGGCGGAGAACACCATCAGCGGGAAGTTGTCGGCAGCGGCGGCCTCGGCCGTCACGCTGCCGCCCTCGACGATCAGACCTTCGTAGACGGCGTTGAAGACCCCGCTCAGGCCGACGTAGTCGAGCCCTCCGACGATCTTGTTGACAAAGCCGGTCCCGTCACCGGCCGTGTCGAACGCCAGGGAGTAGCCGTACAGGACCCATGCGACCGTCACGACGATGATGCTGACGAACGACATCATCATCATGTTGAGCACGCTCTTGGCCCTGGTCATTCCCCCGTAGAAGAACGCGAGGCCCGGAGTCATCAGCAGCACCAGGGCGGTGCATACCAGCATCCAGGCGGTAGTGCCGCTGTCGATCATCGAAGCGACCCTCCTTTTGCATGTGACGTGTGGCCACAGCGTGTTCTTCCGGGGTTTCGTGGCTCGACCGGGCGTGTTTCACATTCGTGAATCTCGCCATGCGGGTGTTTCGCCGACGTTTCGGGCCACTCACAGCACCTATTTGAGCGACGCGATATCGAGCGTGCGATACTTAGGGTTGCCTAACCTAAGCGATCAAGGAACGCCCATGCGACTGCGCCTGGCCCTAGCCGCCATGCTCCCCCTCCTCACCCTCGCCGCGTGCGGCACCTCCACCGCCTCCCAGGAGGCCGGTCCCACCAGGACCGTAAAACACGCCATGGGCGAGACCAAGGTGCCCATGACCCCGAAGCGCGTCGTCGTGCTCGACACGGACAAGCTCGACACGATGGTCTCGCTCGGCCTCACCCCCGTCGGCGCGGCCCAGGCCCAGGAGAGCCAGTCCTGGCCGGAATACCTGGGCTCGGCCCTGGCCGCCACCAAGCCGGTGGGGACGCTCCAGCAGCTCAACATCGAGGCCATCATGGCGCTCAAGCCCGACCTGATCCTCGGCACGAAGTTCCGCCAGGAGGCCTTCTACGACAAGCTCGCCAAGATCGCCCCGACCGTGTTCACCGAGCGGGTCGGCATCACCTGGAAGGAGAACTTCCTGCTCGACGCCGAGGCGCTGGGCAAGAAGGAGCAGGCGCAGCAGCTCCTGACCGCGTACGGGACGCGGGCGAAGGAGGTGGGCGCCAAGTTCGCGAAGCTGCAGGTCAGCATCGTACGGTTCATGCCGACCGAGATCCGCATGTACGGGCCCCAGTCGTTCAGCGGCATCGTCGTCGGCGACGCCGGCATCCCCCGGCCCGAGGCGCAGCAGCTCGCCGACCAGGAGGACCGGCGCTTCGGCAAGGTGAGCCAGGAGAACATCGCCAAGGCCGACGCCGACGCGATCTTCTACAGCGCGTACGGGGAGGCGTCCGCCAAGTCGCAGGCCGCGGTGACCGGTGGACCGCTGTGGAAGAACCTGAAAGCGGTCAAGTCGGACAACGCCCACAACGTGGACGACGAGATCTGGATGCTCGGGATCGGCGTCACGGCGGCCGGCAAGATCCTCGACGACCTCGACAAGTATCTGATGCCGCTCGCGTGACCCGGGCGGGGGCCGCCCTCCCGACGAGACCGGGCCGCGCTCAGGGGGCCTACGGCTGCGCCGCCCAGAAGCGCCGCAGATGGGGCACCAGCTCATCGGCCCGCTCGTCGGGGAAGAACAGCCGCCCGCCCTCGATCTCCACGATCTCCCGCACACCGGGGATGGTGTCCCGCAGCCAGCGCGCCCAGCTCACGTCGAAGAACACGTCGCCCGTGCCCCAGACCACGAGCGTCGGCACGGTCAGCACCGTGAGCTGCGGCTCGATGGCGACCAGGTCCTTGGCGTCGAGGGAGGTCAGCAGGCGTTCGAACGCGCGCCCGCCGTCCGGCCTGGCGAAGATCGGCCGCAGGTACGCCTCCACCAGCGCCGCCGGGTCGTCGATGCGCTCGTATCCGGCGCCGAGCGCGGTGTCGGCCAGCAGGTCGGGCCAGTCGAGCACGGCGGCGACGAGCGCGGCCAGCTCGCCCTTGGCGGCCAGCTCGACGGTGGACCTGAACGCCTCGGGCGGGAGGTTGGTGTGCACGTCGCAGTTGGTGAGGGTGAGCGTGCGCAGGCGTTCGCGGTGGCGTACGGCGAAGACCTGGGCCACCGCCCCGCCGGTGTCGTTGGCGACGAGGTCGACCTCGCTCAGGCCGAGGTGCTCGCACAGCTCCTCGACGGCCTCGGCCAGCGCGGGCAGCGACAGGTCGTCGCGCGGGGCACTGCCGCCGTGCAGGGGCAGGTCGATGGCCACGCAGCGGCGCTCGTCGCGCAGCTCGGCGATGACGTTGCGCCAAAGGTGGGAGCTGGTGCCGACCCCATGCACGAACAGGCTCACGGGCTGACCCTCGGACCCCTCGCCCACGTCGACGTAGTGGATGCCGTCCATCGGTGGTTCCTCCGTTTTACAAACCGACTGTCGGTCTACGAAGTTACCGACCGATAGTCGGTTTGTCTATTCTGGATTCATGAACCTCAAGGCCGAACGCGGCGCGGCCACCCGCGACAAGGTCCTGACCATCGCCACGCGGCTGTTCGCCGAGCGCGGCTACGACGACACGTCGATCGAGACGGTGCTGCAGGAGTCGGGGCTGAGCAGAGGGGCTCTGTACCACCACTACGCCGGCAAGGAGGCCCTGTTCGAGGCCGTGCTGGAGGCCACCGAGGCGGCCATCGGCGCCGAGCTCGTGCGGGCGGTGCGGGGCTCACGCGACGCCGAGGAGGCCCTGCTCACGGGCGTGCTGGCCTGGGTCCGGCTGGCGCGCGACCCGGTGATCAAACGCATCGTGCTCACCGACGCCCCGGCCGTGCTGGGCTGGGAGCGGTGGCGGGCGATGGAGGAGCGCTACTCGTTCGGCATGCTCAAGGCGGCACTCGACGCCACGGGGGCGGTGCCGGCCGAGTTCCTGGACCTGCACGCCCACATGCTGCTGGCGGCCGTCAACGAGAGCGTCCTGATGGTGGCGCGCGGCGGCGACCAGGCCACCGCCGAGGCCGCCGTGCGGGAGTTCGTCCACAGGCTGCTCCGCCCGCGCTGACCATCCGACGCCGGACAGAGGCGGCGTGCGTGGGGTCTTCGGAACACGCCGACGGGGGCGCCGGATCAGGTGTCCGGCGCCCCCGTCGGCGTCGCAGGTGTCAGGCGGCCGCCGTGGCCATCTTGCGCAGGCGGGCCAGGGCGTCGCGCTCGATGCGCCGGGCGCGGTCACGGCCGATGCCGTAGCGCTCGCCCACCTCGGTCAGCGTGTGCTCGCGCCCGTCGACCAGCCCGTAACGCCACCGCAGCATCTCGCTGGTCGGCCCCTCCAGACCGGTGAGCCACTGGTCGAGCCGCTCCCGCTCCAGGATGTCGATGGCCTGCTGCTCGGGGTCGGCCCACGTCTCGTCGGCGATCATGTCGCCCAGCTCGGTCTCGTCCTCGTCGCCCACGCCGAGCTGCAGCGAGACCGGGTCGGACGCCCAGCGCCGCAGCTCGCGGACCCGCTCGATCGGCAGGTCGAGGATCCCGGCGAGATCGTCGTCGGTCGGCTCGGCGTCGAACTCCGCCAGCATGTCACGACGGACCCGCATCAGCCGGGTCATCTGCTCCCCCGCGTGCGTGGGCAGCCGCACCGGACGCGCCTGCTCGTGGATGGCCCGCCCCACGGACTGCCTGATCCACCACGTCGCGTACGTCGAGAACTTGTACCCCCGCCGGTAGTCGAACTTCTCCACCGCGCGCACCAGGCCCAGGTTCCCCTCCTGGACCAGGTCGATCAGCGGCATCCCCCGACCCGAATATTTCCTGGCCACCGCCACCACAAGGCGCAGGTTGGCCTGAATGAACTCCTCCTTGGCCCGCTGGCCGGAAATGGCCAGCCGCTCCAGTTCCTCGTCGGCCGCGTCCCCGATGCGCGGCTCCGAGCCCCCGCTGTCGAGGAGCTGCTCGGCGAAGAGCCCCGCCTCTATCCGCTTGGCGAGCTCAACCTCTTCCTCCGCCGTGAGCAGTGGGACCCGGCCGATCTCGGCCAGATATGTCCCCAGCAGATCGCGGTCAGCGATGTGCTGCTCCTGCGTGCGACTCCCCGTAGGCCTTGCCATCCCCAGGCACCTCGTTCCGCAGATGCGTTCTATACCCGGCCAACGTCCGGCCAGATGCAAAGATTCCCTAAAGCACTACGCCTGCGGGATGGTTCTGGATGTCCTCCTAAAGGAGGAGCCCGCCGTGAAACACCTGGTGAACGAGGGGGACGCCGGGCCGGTAGGCAAGGTGTACATAAGAGGGGGCGTCGAGGACGACGAGGTCGGCGCGGGCTCCGCGCCGCAGCCAGCCTACGTCCGTACGCCGCAGTGCGCGCGCCCCTCCGTACGTCGCCGCCCTGACCGCCTCCAGCGGCGTCATCCGCATCTCCCGTACGGCCAGCGCCACGCAGAACGCCATCGACGACGTGAACGACGACCCCGGGTTGCAGTCGGTCGCCAGCGCCACGGTCACCCCTGCGTCGATGAGCCCCCGCGCGTCGGGGTACGGCGAGCGCGTGGAGAACTCGGCCCCCGGCAGGAGCGTGGCCACCGTCCCCGAGGAGGAGAGCGCCTCCACGTCGCCCGGCGTGAGGTGCGTGCAGTGGTCGGCCGAGGCCGCGCCCAGCTCGCACGCGATGCGCACGCCCGGCCCCTCGGTGAGCTGGTTGGCGTGCACCCGCACCCCGAGCCCGGCCTTGAGTCCGGCGGCGAGGATCTCCCGCGTCTGGTCGCCGTCGAACGCGCCCCGCTCGCAGAACACGTCCACCCACTTCGCGTACGGCGCGCACGCCTCCAGCATCTCCCCGGCCACCAGCCGGACGTAGGAGTCGGCGTCCATGTCCGCCGGCACCACGTGCGCCCCCAGGAAGGTGGTCTCGTCGGTCAGACCGGTGGCGATCTCCAGCGAGCGCCGCTCGTGCTCGACGGACAGGCCGTAACCGCTCTTGATCTCCACGGTGGTCGTGCCCTGGGCCAGCATCTCCGTCACCAGGGCGCGGGCGCGGGTGGCCAGCTCCGCCTCGCTCGCCCGGCGGGTGGCGGCGACCGTGGTCCTGATGCCGCCCCCCGTGTACGGCTCGCCGGACATGCGGGCCTGGAACTCGGCCGTCCGGTCACCGGCGAAGACCAGGTGGGCGTGGCTGTCGACGAAGCCGGGGATGACGGCCCGACCGGCGGCGTCCACCCGTTCGTCGGCGTCGGGGGCCTGGGCGGCGGGGCCGGTCCAGGCGACCAGGCCGTCCTCGATGAGGAGCGCGGCGTCGGGGATCTCCTCGCGCTCGGGGTCGCCGGTGTAGAGCAGGCCGATTCCGTCGATCAACGTCGTGGTCACCAAAGGTCTCCCGTCAACACGCGGCACGCGCCGCCCCACCCGGTTGTCATCGCTGTGCTGTCATCGCTGTGCTGTCGTCCGTTGGGCCGTCATCGCAGGTCGGCTATCGTCTCGGCCAGCAGGGGGCCGATGTCGCCGAGCACGTGCCTTCCGTCCGTGACGATCCGGCGGCCGCCGGACACGACGGAGTGCACGTCGGCCGCCGTGGCCGCGAACACGACCGCCTCCAGTCCGGGCGTGCCCGCCGTACGCACCGAGTCGAGCCGGATCGACACCAGGTCGGCCCAGGCGCCGGGCACCAGCAGGCCCGCGTCGGGGAAGCCGAGCGAGGCGTGGCCCGCGCCCGCGGCGGCGGCGAGCAGGTCGGCGGCCGGCCAGTGGCCGCGTCGCTCGGTGGCCAGCCTCTCGTGCAGCTCCACCGCCCTGGCCTCCTCGAACAGGTCGATCACGGCGTGACTGTCGGAGCCCAGCGTGATCTGCGCGCCCCGCTCGAAGGCCGCCCGCGTCGGGCCGATGCCGTCGGCGAGGTCGCGTTCCGTGGTGGGGCACACGCACATGTACGTGCCCGACTGCCCCAGCAGCTCGATGTCCACGTCGGTCAGGTGGGTGGCGTGCACGGCGGTCGAGCGCGGCCCCAGGGCCCCGCGTTCGTGCAGGACCTGGACGGGCGTGGCCGCGTACTGCTCCACGCAGGCCGTGTTCTCGGCCCGCTGCTCGGAGACGTGCATGTGGAGGGGCGCCGCGTGCCGGTGGGAGAAGTCGGCCACGACGGGCATCTGCTCGGGCGGCACCGCGCGTACGGAGTGGATGGCCGCGCCGATCTCGACGTCGGGCTGCCCTTCGTACTCGGCCGCCAGCCGTTCGGCCCTGGCCGCCCAGCGTTCGGCGTCGCCGTCGCTGAACCGCAGTTGCACGCCGGTCAGCGGGGCGCCGACGCCGCCGGACACGTAGCAGGTGTCGAGCAGCGTGATGCGCAGCCCGGCCGTACGGGCGGCGCGGACGAGGGCGTGGCCCATCGCGTTGGGATCGGTGTAGGGCCGCCCGCCCTCGTCGTGGTGCAGGTAGTGGAACTCGCCCACGCAGGTCACCCCTGCCAGCGCCATCTCGGCGTAGACCGCCGTGGCCAGCCGCTGGTAGGAGGCGGGGTCGAGCCGGGCGGCCACCTCGTACATGCGCTCGCGCCAGGTCCAGAAGTCGCCCTTGCCCTCCTGCGTCGCGCCGCGCAGGGCGCGGTGGAAGGCGTGGGAGTGGGCGTTGGCCAGGCCGGGGATCGTCAGCCCCGACAGGCGTTCCGCCGAGCCGGGCGGACCCTGCTCGACCCTCGTGATCCTGGTGCCGTCGACTTCGACGAGCACGTCGTCGGCGACCCCGTCGGGCAGCCAGGCCCGCTCGCACCAGTAGGTCAGCGACACAGATCCTCCAGCACGTCCGCGAGTGCCACGACTCCCGCCTCGCAGTCTGCCCGCTCGGCGTGCTCGTCGGGGGAATGGGACACGCCGGTGGGGTTCCTGACGAACAGCATGGCGCTCGGGACCCCCGCCGCGGCCAGGATCCCGGCGTCGTGCCCGGCGCCCGTGGGCAGGATCGGCGCGGGCGTGTCGCCCCCCGCCACCCTGGCCAGCCGGTCTCTGAGCGCCACGTCGAAGTCGACGACCGGGGTCCACGACTCCTCCCGCACGTCCACCCCGCCCGGCCCCGGCCCCGGCCCCGCGCCCGGTTCGTCCGCGCCGACTGCCTGGGCGAGGTCGGCCACCAGCCCCCGCACCTCGCTCTCGTCCGCGCCGCGCGCGTCCAGCCAGGCCGAGACCAGGCCGGGGATGGCGTTGGCGTTGCCGGGCGAGACGCGTACCTTGCCCACCGTGGCCACCACCCCGCGGCGCTGCGCGGCCTCCCGCGCGGCCAGCACCATGCGGGCGAACGGCAGCATCGGGTCGTCGCGGTCGGCCAGCCCGGTCGTGCCCGCGTGGTCGGCCCGCCCGCGGAAGTCGAACCGCCACCGCCCGTGGGGCCAGATCGCGGCGGCCACGCCCACGGGCCTGCCCTCGGTCACGAGCCCGCGCCCCTGCTCGACGTGCAGCTCCACGAACGTGCCGACGTCGGCCAGGGTCTCGTCGTCACGCCCGGCCCGCTCCGGCCGGCGCCCGGCCCGCCGCATGGCCTCGGCCAGCGTGCCGCCGTCGTCGTCGGTAAGCCCGAGCGCCCGCTCGGGCGAGAGCACCCCGGTCAGCAGCCGCGAGCCCATGCAGGGCACGCCGAACCTGGCGCCCTCCTCGTCGGCGAAGCACACCACGCCCACCGGGACGGACGGCGTCACGGCCCGGCCTCTCAGGAGGTCGAGCGCGGCGAAGGCCGACACGACGCCGAGCGGCCCGTCGTACGCGCCGCCCTGGCGTACGGAGTCGAGGTGGCTGCCGGTCACCACGCCGGGACGCTCGGGCGACGGGGCGCCCCACCACGCCCACAGGTTGCCGTTGCGGTCTTCCCGCAGGTCGAGGCCCCGGCGCGCGGCCTCGCCCGCGAACCACTCGCGCAGCTCCAGGTCGGCGTCCGACCACGAGTCCCTCAGGTATCCGCCGGTCTTAGGATCTCGTCCGATGTGCGCGAGTGGTTCAAGCATGGAGCCAACTGTAGTGAATGAATCCATTCACCTCAGTTGACGGGGCCTCCTCTGGGGCGGACGGTCAGCTCGGGGAGGTGGGCGTCGGGCCCGGCGGTGACGGCGGCCAGCAACGCCCGCGCCACGGTCTCCGGCCGCAGGTACTTCTCCGGCTCGAACTCCCCGCCCTCGTGGGCCCGCACTCCCCGCTGCATGTCGGTGGCGATCCGGCCGGGATAGACGGTGGTGACCCTGAGCGCGGGCTCCTCCAGCCGCAGCGCGTCGGCGAACGCCCTGAGCGCGAACTTGCTGGCCGCGTAGGAGGCCCACTCGGGGTTCGCGCGCAGCCCGGCGCCGGAGTTGACGCAGACCACGTGGCCCTCGGCCCGCCTGAGCGCGGGCAGCAGCAGCCTGGTCAGCTCGGCGACGGCGACGACGTTGATCTCCATCGTGCGCCGCCACACGTCGGCGCCCTGGTCGGCGATCGGGCCGAGGGTGGCGACCCCGGCGCTGTGCACGAGGACGTCGAGCCGCTCGACGCCCGCGACGTCGGCCGCCGAGACCTGGGTCAGCTCCACCGGCCAGGCCCGCGCGCCGGGCAGCTCGGCCGCCAGCGCGGCCAGCGCCTCCTTGTCACGACCACCGAGGATGACGTCGTGGGTGGGTGCCAGGGCCCGTGCCACGGCCTCGCCGACGCCCTTGGACGCACCTGTGACCAGCGCCTGCGCTCGTTCAGTCATGGGAGGCAGCTTATTGAGGTTGACGGATACGCGAATTCGAGCCGATCGTGGACCCGTTCCAGGTGGCGATGACCTTCATGGACCGCCTGGAAAAACAGCAGATATCGGCCGCTCTGCATGGCAGGATGGCCCAGCTCAAGATGTACGTCGAGACCATGGGGCACCTGACCGGCGTCAAGCACGCCCACGGGGCTCCCCAGCACGTCAAGGAGAACCTCGGCCTGCAGCGGGCCATGTTCCAGGCCCAGCTCGACTGGGTGGAGCGGGCGATACCCCGGGTCGAGGCCGACCAGTTGCCATGAAGGAGCTGACCCCCCCAATGATCATTCAGGCGCATGGCCTGCGGAAGACGTTCACCACCAAGAGCAGGAAGGGCACCCAGACCGTCGAGGCCGTACGCGGCGTCGACCTCGAGGTGAAGAAGGGCGAGATCTTCGGCGTGCTCGGGCCCAACGGCGCCGGCAAGACCACCACGATCAGGATGTTGTCCACGCTCATCGCCCCCGACGCGGGCACGGCCACCATCGCGGGCCACGACCTGCGCAAGGAGCCCGCCGCGATCCGGCGCAGCCTCGGCTACGTGAGCCAGGCCGGCGGGGTCGAGGACACCACCAGCGCCCGCGCCCAGATCATGATGGCCGCCAAGATCCACGCGATGGCCGACCCGAGGCGGGCCACGTCCGAGGTGCTCGAACGGTTCGAGCTGACCGAGATGGCCGACCGCCCGGGCCGTACGCTCTCCGGCGGCCAGAAGCGGCGCGTGGCCATCGCGATCGGGCTGGTGCACACCCCGCCGCTGCTCTTCCTCGACGAGCCCACCACCGGCCTCGACCCGCAGAACCGCGCCAACCTGTGGGAGCGCATCAGGCAGTTGCGCGAGTCGGGCACGAGCGTCCTGCTCAGCACCCACTACCTCGACGAGGCCGACGCGCTGTGCGACCGGCTGATGATCGTCGATCACGGCCTGGTGGTCGCCGAGGGCACCCCTGCCGCGCTCAAGCGCGAGGTCTCCGGCGACGTGATCTCGCTCAGGGTCGACGATCCCGAACGGGCCGTCGAGACGCTCGGGCCGCTGGCCCGCGAGGTCCGCGTCGACGACGACCTGCTGCGCGTCTACGCCGACGACGGCGAGCACACGCTGCCCGTGCTGCTGCGGGCGCTGGAGGAGCAGGGCCTCGGGCTCAGCTCGATCGCGCTCGACCGGTCCACCCTCGACGACGTCTTCCTGGCCAAGACCGGCCGTACCCTGCGCGACTCAGGAGCCGCCGCATGATCCGCCACACCGTTCTGTTCACCGGCTACGAGCTGCGCAAGTCGTTCAGCAACCCGATCTGGCCGCTGTTCGGCATCATGCAGCCGGTGCTGTACCTGCTGATGTTCGCCCCGCTGCTCAAGACCATGACGCCGGGCGGCACGACCGTCGACGCGCTGCGCATGTTCACCCCGGCGGCCATGATGATGATCGCGGTCTTCGGGTCGCTGTTCTCCGGGTTCGGGCTGATCGCCGAGCTGCGCAACGGCTCACTCGAGCGGTACGCCGTCAGCCCCGCCTGGCGACCGGCCATCGTGCTCGGCCGGGTGGCCAAGGACATGGTCGTCCTGGTCCTCCAGGCCGTGCTGGTGCTGATCGTGGCCGCCGTCATGGGTGTGCGGATCGGCGTCGTGGAGCTGCTGCTGGTGCTGCTGCTGATGGCGGCGACCGGGTTGTTCGCCTCGGGGCTGTCACAGGGACTGGCGCTGACCGTGCGCGACGAGAACGGCATGTCGCAGACGCTCAACCTCTTCATGCTGCCGATCATGCTGCTGGCCGGGTTGTTCGTGCCCATCTCGTTCGCGCCCGACTGGATGAAGTTCCTGGCCCCGGTCAACCCGCTCTACCACGCCGTCGAGGCCGGGCGGGCGTTGTTCGCCGGGCGGCTGGGCGACCCGGCGATCCCGATCGCGTTCGGGGTGTTCGCGGTGCTGGCGGTGCTCACCACCCTGTGGTCGATGCGGTCACTACGCCACATCGCCGGGTAGGAAGGTGCCGGTCTCCTCGGCCATGCGCTCGTACTCGTCGAGCCTGGCCCGGGTGCGCAGCGGCACCGCGTCGGCCATGGCCTCCACCAGGGCCATGGCCAGCGCCAGCGGCGCCGCGTGCGAGTCGAACACCAGCCGGTCGCCGACGGGCGCGTCCAGCACCACGTCGGCGGGGAAGCCGGCGCTGTCGGTGATGGCGGCCACCCGCAGGCCCAGCTTCCCCGCGTAGTCGAGGGCCTGCAGGGCCTCCGCCGGATAGCGCGGCAGCACGACGGCCACCACCCACTCGGCGCCGGCCCGGCGGGCCGCGTGCAGCCCGTCGGCCAGCTCGGAGCCGCCGTGGGTGAGCAGCCGCACGTCGGGGTGGATGCGGCGGGCGTAGTAGGCGAAGGTGGTGGCCAGCCCGCACGAGACGCGCAGCCCCAGCACGGGCAGCGGCTCGGTCGCGGCGAGCTGCTCACCCAGCTCCTTGAGCGGGAACGCCGCCAGCCGCTCTCTGACCAGCGCGAGGTTGCGGATCTCGCAGTCGATGGCCCCGCGCAGCAGGCTCTCCCGCGGCGCCTCGACGCCGCCGCCGAGCACCAGCGGCCGCAGCGCCTGCTTCAGCTCCGGATAGCCCGCGAAGCCCAGCACCATGGCGAACCTGGTCACCGAGGGCTGGCTGACCCCGGCCCGTTCTGCCAGCTCCACACTGGACAGGAAGATCGCCTCGTCCAGATGCTCGCTGAGATAGTGCGCGATCCTGCGCTGTACGGGTGACAGCCTCCGGCCGTCCAGCAGCACGTCGAGCCCCAGGTGGTAGCCATCGTGATATCCGTCCGCCACGCCACCTCCAACGCCGTCGACCCGCCATTCTCATCCCGCGCACGGGTGCCGAATCTGATCAGCTCTCCCGCATCGGGATGCGCACCCCCTTGTCGGCGGCCACTTCCGCGGCCTCCTCGTAGCCCGCGTCCACGTGCCGCATGACCCCGGTGCCCGGGTCGTTGGTGAGCACGCGGGCGAGCTTCTCGGCGGCCAGCGGGGTGCCGTCGGCCACCGTCACCTGCCCGGCGTGGATGGAGCGGCCGATGCCGACCCCGCCGCCGTGGTGGATGGACACCCAGGCGGCGCCGGAGGCGGTGTTGAGCATCGCGTTGAGCAGCGGCCAGTCGGCGATCGCGTCGGAGCCGTCGGCCATGGCCTCGGTCTCGCGGTAGGGGGAGGCGACCGAGCCGCTGTCGAGGTGGTCGCGCCCGATCACGACGGGCGCCTGCAGCTCGCCGGAGGCCACCATGTCGTTGAACCGCTCGCCCGCCACGTTCCGCTCACCGTAGCCCAGCCAGCAGATGCGCGCGGGCAGGCCCTGGAAGTGCACCTTCTCCCCGGCCTTGCGGATCCAGCGGGCGAGGGGCTCGTTGTCGGGGAACAGCTCCAGGATCGCGCGGTCGGTGGCGGCGATGTCGGCCGGGTCGCCCGACAGGGCGGCCCACCGGAACGGGCCCTTGCCCGCGCAGAACAGCGGCCTGATGTAGGCGGGCACGAACCCGGGGAAGTCGAAGGCCCGGCCGTAACCGGCCAGCTTGGCCTCGCCCCTGATGGAGTTGCCGTAGTCGAACACCTCGGCCCCGGCGTCCTGGAAGCCGACCATGGCCTCGACGTGCCGCGCCATCGACGCGCGGGCCCGCTCGGTGAACCCGGCCGGGTCCTTGTCGCGCTCCGCGGCCATGTCGTCGAAGGCCAGGCCGAGCGGCAAGTACATCAGCGGGTCGTGGGCCGAGGTCTGGTCGGTGACGATGTCGATCTCCGCGCCGCGGGCCAGCAGGTCGGGCAGGGCCTCGGCGGCGTTGGCGACGACTCCGATCGACAGCGGCCTGCGGGCGTCGCGAGCCTCGTAGGCCAGGCGCAGCGCCTCGTCCAGCGAGGCCGCCTCGACGTCGAGATAGCGGTGCTCGATGCGGCGGGCCACCGAGCGCGGGTCGCAGTCGATGCAGATGGCCACGCCGCCGTTCATGGTGACGGCCAGGGGCTGGGCGCCGCCCATGCCGCCGAGCCCGGCCGTGAGGGTGATCGTCCCGGCCAGCGAACCGCCGAAGCGCTTGGCGGCCACGGCGGCGAACGTCTCGTAGGTGCCCTGCAGGATGCCCTGCGTGCCGATGTAGATCCACGACCCGGCCGTCATCTGGCCGTACATGGTGAGCCCGGCCGCCTCCAGCCGCCGGAACTCCTCCCACGTGGCCCAGTCGGGGACGAGGTTGGAGTTGGCGATCAGCACCCGGGGCGCCCACTCGTGCGTACGGAACACGCCGACCGGCCGCCCCGACTGCACCAGCAGGGTCTCGTCGCCCTCCAGCGTGGTCAGCGTCCTGACCAGCGCGTCGAACGAGGGCCAGTCGCGTGCCGCCCTGCCGGACCCCCCGTAGACCACCAGTTGTTCCGGATGCTCGGCGACCTCGGGGTCGAGGTTGTTCTGGAGCATGCGCAGCGCGGCCTCCTGCGGCCAGCCCTTCGCGGTGATCGTGGTGCCTCGTGGGGCGCGGACAATCCGGCTCATGGGTGGTCCCTTCGTGAATGAAACCATTCACGAAGAGACTAACCCGCTACGCGACCGTCAGCCGCAGTGGAAGGCGCCCTTCCCGACGACGATGCCGTCGATCCGCCGCAGGACACGGCCTCGGCCGGAACGGCGTCAACTGACCAGGAACTGGGTGGCCGCCAGCTCGCGGTACAGCTCGTCCCCGCCGACGAGTTCGTCGTGCGTGCCCACAGCCCGTACGCGGCCGCCCTCCATGACCACGATCCGGTCGGCGTTGGTCACCGTGGACAGGCGGTGCGCGATGACCAGCACCGTGGTCTCCGTCGCGACCTCGGCGATGACCTCGCGCAGCCGCAGCTCGTTGACCGCGTCGAGCTGCGAGGTGGCCTCGTCGAGCAGCAGCAGCCTGGGCCTGCGCAGCAGCGCCCTGGCGATGGCCACGCGCTGCCGCTCGCCGCCCGACAGCAGCACCCCGCGGTGGCCGACCGCCGTCTCCAGCCCGTCGGGCAGCCGGTCCACCAGGTCGTCGAGCCTGGTACGCGCGATCGCCCGGCGCAGCTCCTCCTCCGTGGCGTTCTGGGCGGCGAAGAGCAGGTTCTCCCTGAGCGTGCCGGCCAGCACGGGGGCGTCCTGCTCGACGTAGCCGAGGGCGGCGCGCAGCTCGCCCAGCGGCCACTCGCGGATGTCCCGGCCGTCGATCGCGATCAGGCCGTCCTGGTGGTCGTAGAAGCGTTCGAGCAGCCCGAACACCGTGGACTTGCCCGCACCCGAGGGCCCGACCAGCGCGGTCAGGCCGCCCGGCGGCACCTCGAAGCTCACGCCGTCGTGCACGGTCGGCCGGTCGTCGCCGTAGCGGAAGGCCACGTCCATGAAGGTCAGGCCGATGGGCGGGCCGTCCGCGGGCGTCACGGCGTCGGCGGGCTCGGCGGGCAGGTTCTCGATCTCCTTGATCCGCTTCATCGCCGCCAGGCCCTGCTGCAACTGCACCCCGCCCTGGACGAGCTGGCCGATCGGCGGCACGAGGTAGAACAGGTAGAGCAGGAACGCGATCAGCGACGACACGTCCAGCGTGCCCGAGGCCACCCGGGCGCCGCCCACCGCCAGCACGGCCACGAACGCGATCTGCACGGCCATCCACGTCGCCACCCCCGCGAGCGACGTCCATCCCGCGACCTGCAGGCCGCGGTCGCGGGCGCGCACGGCGGCCTCGCCGACCACGGCGATCTCCCGCTCCTCCGCGCCGCTGGCCTTGACCGTCCGGTACGCCTGCAACGCCCGGTCCAGCACGGCCCCCATCTCGCCCACGGCCTCCTGGGCGTGCGTCTGGGCCCGCTGGATCTTCGGCATGATCAACGCGACCAGCCCGCCGATGAGCACCACGATGAGCAGCGTGACCAGCAGCAGCACGCCGTCCATGGCCGCCATCATGACGATCGCCCCGACCAGCATGAACGCCGCGCTGACCGACTCCACGATGCCGTTCGTCAGCACGGCCCGCAGCAGCGTCGTGTCACCGGTCACCCGCGACAACAGGTCGCCGGGCTTGAGCCGGTCCACGTCGGCGACCCTGAGGCGCAGCATGCGGTCCACCAGCTTGCGCCGGGCGCTCAGCACGATGCCCTCGCCCGTGCGCTCCATGAGGTAGCTTCCCCCGGCCGAGACGACCGCGCCGACCAGCACCGCCACGGTCAGCCACAGCAACGGCCCGGCCATCGACCGGTCCTGGCCGAAGGCGTCCACCACGTACTTGGCCAGCAGCGGCATCGCGAGGCCCGCCGCCGAGCCGATCAAGCTCAGTAATCCGCCGACGACGAGGATCTTCCGGTGCGGGCGGATGTAGGCGAGCAGCTCCTTGACCACCACATCTCCTTTCACGACATTTCTGGTTTCGCCAACGAACGGGAGCACGCGGTCGGCACCCCCGAGACAGGGTCAACTTAAATTGACGACCTAAGTATGTCAACTTTGGTTGACCCTCATCCTCAAGGAGGAGCCGACATCCACGGAGGGCCGAGGGACGAATAGGGCGTCGAGGAACCCGGCCGGAACCTCGTACGTCACGATCAGCCCTTCGAAAGGACCGAACATGGAGCTCCGGATCAACCGGCGCGCTCTGGTCGGACTTGGCCTCGCCGCAGCGGTCGCCGCGTCGTCGTTGGCCGTGCTCCGTACCGACTCCGGCACCGCCTCCTCGCACCGCGAGGCCCCGATGATCGCGGGTGACCCGCAGCACGACAACACGGACCTGTACGCGTTCGTGAGCCCCGACAAAGCCGGCACCGTGACCCTGCTGGCCAACTGGATCCCCTTCGAGGAGCCCCACGGCGGCCCGAACTTCTACCCGTTCGCCACGAAGTCCCGGTACAACATCAAGATCGACAACAACGGTGACGCCAAGACGGACATCACCTACCAGTGGACGTTCCGCAACGAGGACAAGCGCGGCACGACCACGTTCCTCTACAACAACGGGCCCGTCACCTCGCTGGACGACCCCAACCTGCTCTTCCGCCAGCGCTACACGCTCAAGCGGATCACCCCTGGCGGCACCAGGACGCTGGTCGACGACGGCATCGTCGCGCCCAGCCACGTCGGCCGCGCCTCCATGCCCGACTACGCGACCCTGCGCAACCAGGCGATCAAGGGCCTGCCGGGCGGCGGCAGGTCGTTCGCCGGGCAGTCGGACGAGGCGTTCTTCCTCGACCTGCGGGTCTTCGACCTGCTGTACGGCGGCGACCTGTCCGAGGTCGGCCAGGACACCGCCAAGGGCTACAACGTCAACACCGTGGCGCTCCAGGTCCCGCAGTCCGAGGTGGCGCTCAAGGGCGACCCCAGGCGCAACCCGGTGATCGGCGTCTGCTCCACCACCGACAAGTTCGACGGTCGCTCGTACGTGCAGGTCTCCCGCCTGTGCAACCCGCTGGTGAACGAGGTCGTGGCGCCCGCCGGGCTGAAGGACGCCTTCAACGCGCTGGACCCGTCGATGGACGCCGACGTCAAGGCCCTGGTCAACCGGGTCACCGACCCCGAGGTGGCCAGGCTGCTGCAGACCGTCTACGGCATCAAGGCGCCCGCGACCCCGCGTACCGACCTGGTCGAGATCTTCCTGACCGGCCTGGCCAAGCGGAACGGCCCCATCAAGGCCGACCTGAACTCACAGGTGCTCAACAAGGACGCGGGCAAGCTGCGCCCCTCGGAGATGCTGCGGCTGAACATGTCGATCCCGCCCGCCAAGGACCCCAACCGGCTCGGCGTGCTCGGCGGGGATCTCCAGGGCTTCCCGAACGGCCGCCGGCTCGGCGACGACGTGGTGGACATCGCGCTGCAGGCCGTGGCCGGTGCCGCGCTGACCGGCAAGCTCGTCCCGGGGCTGACGGACAAGGTGGACGGCAACGACAAGCCCGCGCTCAGGACGTTCCCGTACATCCCGCTGCCGAGCGACGTCGCGGTGAACCAGCGCTAGCTCGGCGCTCGCACCCTCCTGACCGACCGGCTCCCTCTCCGATCCGGCCGGTCCACCCGGCGGCGGACCACCGTCTCCCATGGCCCGCCGCCACCGGAAAAGGGCCGGCCGGCCGTGTCCCCGTCGCGGCCGGCCGGCCCGCACACCCGCTCTGGAGCCATGGACATGCGTGCCTTCGCGACACTCGCCGGTCTCGCCCTCGTCGGGGCGACGATCTTCACCATCCTCTCCTTCTCCGCCGCGCCCGCACCCGAGCCGACGGCGTACGCGGCCCGCCGCGAGACCCTGCAAGAGCGGCTCAAGCGCCTGCCCGGCGACTACCGCGGCTGGGCCCAGCTCGCCTCCCAGTACGTCGACCAGGCCCGGATCACCGGCGACCCGTCGTACTACGCCAAGGCGGAGGACGCGCTCGCCACGGCCGCCGGGCTGAACGACCGCGACGACGCCGTCCTGACCGGCCAGGCTGCCCTGGCTGCGGGCCGCCACGAGTTCGCCGAGGCCGCCCGGCTGGCCGAACGCGCCATCGACGCCAACCCGTACGGGGCCGCGGCGTACGGCGTACTGGCCGACGCCCGGATCCAGCTCGGCGACCTGCGCGGGGCCCAGAGCGCCGTGGACAGGATGATGGATCTGCGTCCCGGCGTGGCGGCCTTCTCCCGCGCCTCGTACGCCGCCGAACTGCGCGGCGACCGCGACGGGGCCCGCAGGTACCTCGAACTCGCCCACGACGACGCCTGGCTGCCTGCCGACCTCGCCTACGCCCGCTACTACCTGGGCGAGCTGGCCCTGCACTCCGGCGACCTGAAGACGGCGACCGGCTGGTACGCCAAGGCGCTGCAGGCGTATCCCGCGTACACGCCCGCGCTCGCCGGGCAGGCCAGGGCGGCGGCACTCGACGGCCGCCTCACCGAGGCGCTCGACCTGTACGACCAGGTCGTCGAGCGCCTCCCCCTCCCGCAGTACCTCATCGAACAGGGTGAGACCCGCATCAAGGCGGGCGGGCGCCCCGACTGGACGCTGCTCAGGGCCCAGCGCCGGCTCTTCCAGGCCGCGGGCGTGCGCGACGACCTGACGTGGGCCGAGTTCGAGGCCGACCACGGCGACCCGGCGCAGGCCGTACGGCACGCGCGGGCCGAATACGCCCGCAACCCCAACCTCGTCGCCGCCGACGCCCTGGCCTGGGCGCTGTTCAGGGCGGGCAGGCCGGGCGAGGCGCTGCCGTACGCGAAGGAGGCCACCGCCACCGGCTGGCGCAACCCGCTGCTCTCCTACCACCGCGCCAGGATCGAGCGGGCCCTGGGACGCCCCGCGCGGGTGGACCCCGGATTCGACCCGGCTCTGTCCGCGCTGGCGAGGTTCTCATGAGAGCGGTCCCGCTCGGTCTGCTGTCCGTGGCGACGGGGCTGCTGCTGACGCTGTGCGCGGGCGTCCTCCTGGCCACCCCCGCCGCCGCCCATCCGCTGGGCAACTTCACCGTCAACCACTACAACGGCCTGCGCGTCTCGGCCTCCGACGTGCGCAATCTCGCCGTCGTTGACCTGGCCGAGCTGCCCACCCTGCAGGAACGGCCGGAGGCGGACGCCACGTACGCGGCCCGCCGCTGCGCCGCCCTGGCCGCCGCCCAGCGGCTGGAGGTGGCCGGTGCGGCGGTGCCGTGGCGGGTGACCGGCTCCGCCCTCACCTACTCCCCCGGCGAGGGGGGCCTGCGGACCAGCCGCCTGTCCTGCCGTCTCGTGGCCGAAGTCCGCGCCTCGGGGGCCGTGACCTTCACCGACGGGTTCGAGCAGGACAGGATCGGCTGGCGCGAGATCACCGTGGCCGGGGACGGGGTGGGCCTGACCGCCTCCTCGGCGCCCGCGACGAGCGTCAGCCGGGAGCTGCGGGCCTACCCCGACGACCTCCTCTCGGACCCGCTCGACCAACGCACCGCCACCTTCACCGTCTCCGGCACCATCTCCGGCACCGTCTCCGGCACCGGTGCCCTCTCGGGCGGCACGCAGGGTGGCGCTCAGGGCGGCGCCGTTCCTGGCGGCATCGGCGTCGGCGGCCCGGTCGGGGACGCGCTGGCCGCGCTGGACCGCACGTTCGCCGGGCTGATCGGCTCGGAGTCGCTCACGGTGCCGCTCGGGCTGCTGGCGGTGGGGCTGGCCGTGGTGCTCGGGGCCGGGCACGCGCTGATCCCTGGGCATGGCAAGACCGTCATGGCGGCGTACCTGGCGGGGCGGCGCGGACGTCCGCGTGACGCCCTGGTGGTGGGCGCGACGGTGACCGCCACGCACACGGCCGGGGTGCTGGTGGTGGGGTTGCTGCTGACGGTGTTCACGGCGCTGGCCGGGGAGTCGGTGCTGGCCTGGCTGGGGGTGGCCAGCGGCGCGCTCATCGCCGCCATCGGCCTGCGCCTCCTCCTGAACGCCCGCCACGGCCACCCCCACGAACACGGGCATGGGCACGGACACGGGCACGGAGATCGGCCCGCGAGGCGGTCGGGGCTGATCGGGCTCGGTGTGGCGGGCGGCCTCGTCCCCAGCCCTTCGGCCCTGATCGTGCTGCTCGGCGCGATCGCCCTGGGCCGTACGTGGTTCGGGGTGGCGCTGGTGACCGCGTACGGGGTCGGCATGGCCGCCACCCTCACGGTGACCGGACTGCTCCTGGTCAGGCTCGTGGACCGACTGGAACGACGCGCCTCGGCCGGCCGCCGCCTGGCCGTGAGGCTCTCGGGCCTGGCCCCGGTGGGAACGGCCGCCATGATCGTCCTCCTGGGCACGGGCCTGGCCCTGCGCTCGGTCGCGGCACTCTAGCCGGGCGGCGACCGGGCTCCTAGTCGATCTCCGGCACGTCGGGAGAGTCGTGGTCGGCGTCGCCGTCGTCGGCCCGCCGCAGCTTGATGTCCGCCACCCAGTCCCGGGTGAACCGGCGGAGCTCCTTGATCCGCTCCTCGTCCAGGCCGTGGGCCTCGAAGCTCTCCGGCCCCATGAGATCGGCGAACTCCAGCCGCACGAGCAGCTCGTGCACCGAGAAGCCGTCGTGGTGCGCGGCGCCGAGGCGTTCGAGTGCCCGGTAGGAGTAGAGGTGGGCGACGGCGGCGACGTCGATGAGGTCTCCGGCCAGGCCGCCTTCGTGCAGGGCGCGCATCCGCAGCCCGACGGCGTCGTCGAGGCCGACCACCTTCAGCGAGCCCCAGGTGATCGGGGGGACCTGGAGGGCCTCGCGGTGCAGGCCGCACGCGCAGGTCTGGCCGGTGACGGGGTCCTTGACCACCACCCGCCCCGTTCGCCGCGTGACCTCGGCGATCGTCGCCTCCAGCCCGTCGGCCGGGAACGCTCCGGCGACCCCTCGCGCCACGAGCGCCAGCGGGATCTCCGAGGCGGCGACGAGGTCGAGACCGTCGCCCGGCCGGACGGCCACGCCGTGCGCCCCGAACGCGTGCCATCCCGCCAGAGCCAGCCCGTAGGGCTCGCAGACGGGCGCGAGCACGCGCAGCACCCGCTCCTGGAGCGGCGGAGGAAAGCCCATCAGCCGATGATCTCCCGCGGAGATGCCACGCCTCAAGTATGCCGACACGGGGGAGGTGCCACACCTCAAGCGATGCCCGACCTCAGGTACGCCGCCGCGCACGCCGCGTGGAGGGCAGGTCGTGACGCCCGGAGAGGAACTCCTGGAACGCGATCTTCACCTTGATCACCGGCCGCCGCCACCGCTCCTCCCGATGGACGGCCCTGGCCAGCTTGCGCGGGGAGCGCCCGGCGAAGAACCAGCGGGCCCACGGGGAGCCCGGCCGCGCCAGCCGTACGGCCCCCACCACCAGCATGGGCGGCAGGAACAGCCCTGCCATGCCCGTCCAGATCTTGCCCTTCAGCAGGGTGACGACGGCGAGCACCAGGTTGACCCCGATCAGCGCGGCCGGATTGACCGGGGTGCCGTAGTCCCAGGTGAGGGGGCGCAGGCCGATGAGGAGCAGGCCGCTCACGGCGATCGCGATGAAGACCGCGTCGACGGAGGTGCGCCCCTCCTCCTCCCAGTAGACGTCGTGCAGGTGCAGGATCAGCGCGAACTCGTCCAGCACCAGCGCCGAGCCGACGCCGAACACCGAGGCCGCGACGGCCGTGCTGACCTGCGAGCCGGGCGAGACGATGAGCGCGACGCCGCCGACCAGCATCAGCACCACGCCGAACACCACGTGGTGGATGTGCATCTCCCCCACGTTGACGTTGCGGAACCAGCCGACCTTCGCCCTGATCAGGCGGACGTTGATGCGGGTGGCGATGAAGGCCACGATGAGCATGACGAAGTAGCAGAACAGCGGAAGCCGTCCCGTGGCGACGATGCTGTGCTGGAACCAGTTCCCCATGAGCCTGGCTTCGATGGTACGAGCCGCCCGCCCGTTACGGGCCGCGTGCCCCGTCAGGGGAACCTCAGGACAGGAACGCCCGCAGCAACGCCGCCGTGCCCTCCAGGTGCTCGGCCACGGCCCGCCTGGCCGCGTCCTGGTCTCCGGACAGTATGGCCTCCACGATGGCCCGGTGCTGCACGGCGGCGTGGTCGAGGTTGACCTGGAGCATGGGGATCGCGTTCAGCAGGTCGCTGACCCGGGAGCGGGCGTCGGCGCAGGTCGTGGCGAGCAGGGTGGAGCCGGTCAGCTCCGCGATGGACAGGTGGAAGGCGGTGTCGAGGCGGCGGTAGTCGTCGAGCCCGGCCTGGTTCAGCTCGGCGAGCCGGCGGCGCAGCACCTCCCGCTGGTCCTCGGTGAGCGTGGTGGCGGCCAGGACCTGGGCCGCGCCGCACTCCACGGCCAGCCGGAACGTCAGCGCGTCCGTCAGCTCGGCCATGCCCATCTCGTTGACCGCCTGACGCAGGTCTCCGGCGTCGGGCTCGGGCGGCGCGTACGTGACGAACGCCCCTCCGTAGCGGCCCCTGCGCACGTCGAGATAGCCCTCGTCCGACAGCGCCCTGATGGCCTCGCGCAGGGTCACCCTGCTGATGCCGAGCTGGGCGGCGAGCTCGCGCTCCGGTGGAAGCTTGCCGCCGGGCGGGACCACGCCCAGCTTGATCGCCTGGAGCAGCCGTTCCACGGTCTCCTCGAAGGCGTTGCCGGCCCTGACCGGGCGCAGCACCGTCATCCAACGCGCCGACTCGTCCAACGTGTCCTCAGGTCTTGACAAGCGATCCCGGCATACACATCAATGGTCTGAGACTAGCCCAATCAACGGGAAAGCGCGTCAGGCCAGATCGGAGCGACACAGCGTGGACGATCGAGCGAGCACCGGGTTCCTGTCCGTGGGCGAGCTGCGCGACGAGATCGCGGCCGGGCGGATCGACACCGTGCTCCTCGCGATCGCCGACATGCAGGGCAGGCTGCAGGGCAAGCGGCTGTCGGCGCGCTATTTCCTGGACGAGGTGCTGCACCACGGCTCCGAGGGCTGCAACTACCTGCTGGCGGTCGACGTGGACATGAACACCGTCCCCGGCTACGCGATGTCGTCCTGGGAACGGGGCTACGGCGACTTCGTGATGCGGCCCGACCTCACGACGCTGCGTCGGGTGCCCTGGCACGAGGGCACGGCGCTGCTGATGGCCGACCTGGCCTGGGAGCACGGCGACGACGTGACCGCCTCGCCCCGCCAGATCCTGCGCAGGCAGCTCGCCCGCCTGGCCGAGCGGGGGCTGGCCGCGTACGTGGGCACGGAGCTGGAGTTCGTGGTCTACGACGACAGCTACGAGGACGCCTGGAGGCGCGCCTACCGCGACCTGACCCCGGCCAACCTCTACAACGTGGACTACTCGCTGCTGGGCACGGCCCGCGTCGAGCCGCTGCTGCGCCGGATCAGGCGCGAGATGGAGGGCGCCGGGCTCTACGTCGAGTCGGCCAAGGGCGAGTGCAACCTCGGCCAGCACGAGATCGCCTTCCGCTACGACGAGGCGCTCAGGACCTGCGACAACCACGTCATCTACAAGACCGGCGCCAAGGAGATCGCCGCCCAGGAGGCCAGGTCGATCACGTTCATGGCCAAGCCGAACCAGCGCGAGGGCAACTCCTGCCACATCCACATCTCGCTGCGCGGCGTCGACGGCGACCCGGTGATGGCGGGCGAGGAACAGTACGGGCTCTCGCCGCTCGGCGCGCACTTCATCGCCGGGCAGCTCGCCCTCATGCGGGAGCTGACCCTCCTCTACGCCCCCAACATCAACTCCTACAAGCGTTACGTGCCGGGCAGCTTCGCGCCCACGGCCGTCAAGTGGGGGGTGGACAACCGTACGTGCGCGCTGCGCCTCGTCGGCCACGGCCACTCGCTGCGCGTGGAGAACCGGGTGCCGGGCGGCGACGTGAACCCGTACCTGGCGGTGGCGGCGCTGGTGGCGGCCGGGCTGCACGGCATCGACGCCGGGTTGCCGCTGGAGGACCCGTACGCGGGCAACGCCTACGCCTCGGGGGCCGAGACCGTGCCGGTGACGTTGCGGGACGCGCTGGCCCTGTTCGAGGGGTCGAAGGCGGCCCGCGAGGCGTTCGGGGAGGACGTGGTCGGGCACTATGCGAACAACGCGCGGGTGGAGCTGACGGCGTACGACGCGGCGGTGACGGACTGGGAGTTGTTCCGTGGTTTCGAGCGAATGTGACGAGTGCGAATGAAGATCGTTAATCCGGCGACGGAAGCGGTGCTGGCCGACGTCGAGCTGGCCGACCCGGCCGAGGTCGATCGGGCGGTGGAGCGTGCCAGGAAGGCGTACGCGACCTGGCGCGAGGTGTCACCCGGAGACCGGGCGCGGCTGCTGCGCCGGTTCGCGGACCTGGTGGGCGAGCACGGCGCGGAGCTGGCCGGTCTTGAGCTGGCCAACGCCGGCCACCCGATCGGCAGCGCGCGCTGGGAGGCCGGCACCGTACGCGACGTGCTGCACTTCTACGCCGGAGCCCCCGAGCGCAACCACGGCAGGCAGATCCCGGTGCCGGGCGGCGTGGACCTCACGTTCCAGGAGCCTCTGGGCGTGGTCGGGGTCATCGTGCCGTGGAACTTCCCCATGCTGATCATGTCGTGGGGCGTCGCCCCCGCGCTGGCGGCCGGCAACACGGTGATCGTCAAGCCGGCCGAATGGACCCCGCTGACCGCGCTGAGGCTGGCCGAGCTGGCCCTGGCGGCGGGCATCCCCGAGGGTGTGCTCCAGGTCCTGCCCGGGGCGGGGGAGGTCGCGGGCGCCCGGCTGGTCGAGCATCCGGACGTGGCCAAGATCGTGTTCACCGGCTCGACCGAGGTGGGCAAGGAGATCGCCGCCAAGGCGGCGCGGCAGGTCAAGCGGATCACCCTGGAGCTGGGCGGCAAGTCCGCGAACATCGTGTTCGCCGACTCCGACCTCGAGAAGGCGGCGCGGACCGCGCCGTACGCCGTCTTCGACAACGCGGGCCAGGACTGCTGCGCCCGCTCCAGGATCCTCGTCCAGTCCTCCGTGTACGACGAGTTCATGGCCCTGCTCACCCCCGCCGTGCTGGGCGTCAAGGTCGGCGACCCCCTCGACGAGTCCACCGAGATGGGCCCGCTGATCAGCGCCGAGCACCTCGGACGCGTCCAGGGCTTCGTCGAGGGCACCCCCTACCTGCGCGGATCCTGCCCGCAGGGCAAGGGCTACTGGTTCCCGCCGACCGTGCTGACCTCGGGGGTCACCGACCGGGCGTTCACCGAGGAGATCTTCGGCCCGGTGGTGTCGGTGGCCCGGTTCGAGGACGAGGCCGAGGCCGTACGCATCGCCAACGACACCCCGTACGGGCTGAGCGGCTCGATCTGGACCCGCGACGTCGGGCGGGCGCTGCGCGTGGCCAGGGCCGTCGAGTCGGGCGCCCTGTCGGTCAACTCCCACTCCTCGGTGCGCTACTGGACCCCGTTCGGCGGCTTCAAGCAGTCCGGCCTCGGCAGAGAACTCGGCCCGGACGCCCTCGCGGCGTTCACGGAGACCAAGAACGTTTTCATTTCGACGGAGTGAACGACCAGTCGGACACGGAGTGAGGCACATGCAGCGGTTGCAGGATCGGGTGGCGGTCGTCACCGGCGCGGGCAGCGGGATCGGGCTGGCCACGGCCCGCAGGTTCGCGGAAGAGGGAGCCAAGGTCGTCTGCGCGGACATCGACGAGGAGGCGGGCGTCAAGGCCG
The DNA here is from genome assembly GCF_039536965.1 of Nonomuraea antimicrobica. Classification (NCBI taxonomy): domain Bacteria; kingdom Bacillati; phylum Actinomycetota; class Actinomycetes; order Streptosporangiales; family Streptosporangiaceae; genus Nonomuraea; species Nonomuraea antimicrobica. The sequence goes on from NZ_BAAAZP010000103.1 coordinate 60,567, forward strand.
CGAACGAGGTCGGCGGCCTGTTCGTACGCGCCGACGTGACCAGCGAGGACGACGTCGTCCGCATGTACCGCACGGCCCACGACACCTACGGCAGCGTGGACGTCGCCTTCAACAACGCCGGCATCTCGCCGCCCGACGACGACTCGATCCTGGAGACCGGGCTCGACGCCTGGCGCCGCGTCCAGGAGGTGAACCTCACCAGCGTCTACCTGTGCTGCAAGCACGTGATCCCGTACATGCGCCGCCAGGGCAAGGGCTCGATCATCAACACCGCGTCCTTCGTGGCCGTGCTGGGGTCGGCGACCTCGCAGATTTCCTACACCGCCTCCAAGGGCGGGGTGCTGGCGATGTCGCGGGAGCTGGGCGTGCAGTTCGCCAGGGAGGGCATCCGGGTCAACGCGCTGTGCCCGGGACCGGTGAACACGCCGCTGCTGCGCGAACTGTTCGCCAAGGACCCGGAGCGGGCGCAGCGGCGGCTGGTGCACGTGCCGGTGGGCCGCTTCGCCGAGGCGTCGGAGATCGCGGCCGCGGTGGCGTTCCTGGCCAGCGACGACGCCTCGTTCATCACGGCCAGCGAGTTCCTGGTGGACGGCGGCATCTCCGGCGCCTACGTCACGCCGCTGTAGAGGGGGTCGCGATGCGGCGTCCGGTCATCGGCATCACGTGTTACGTCGAGTCCGCCACGTTCACGGTGTGGCGGGACACGACCGCCGCGCTGCTGCCGTACGCGTACGTGGAGCAGGTCGTACGGGCCGGCGGGCAGCCGGTCCTGCTGCCTCCGGCGGGCGAGCCCGCCTCGGTCGTACGGGGTCTCGACGGGCTCATCCTGGCCGGCGGCGGCGACATCGACCCGGCCAGGTACGGCGCGGAGCCACAAGAGCAAACCGGCTATATCCGCAAATTTCGCGATGAGGCCGAATTCTCGCTGCTCGCGACGGCCCTCGACGGCGGCCTGCCCTACCTGGGCATCTGCCGCGGCCTCCAGGTGCTCAACGTGGCCCTCGGCGGGACCCTCCACCAGCACCTTCCCGACGTGGTCGGGCACACCGGCCACTGCCCGGGCCCCGGCCAATTCGGCGATCTGCCGATCGTCCCCGTCCCCGGCACCCGCCTGGCCGAGGCGCTGGGCGCGGACCCGGTGACCGTGCCCCACTACCACCACCAGGCCGTCGACCGCCTCGCCCCCGGCCTGACCGTCACGGCCACCACCGCCGACGGCACGATCGAGGCCGTGGAGCCGGGCTCCCCCGGCCCGTTCACGATGGCGGTGCAGTGGCATCCGGAGGCGGCTGAGGACCACGCGCTGTTCGAGGCTCTCGTCAGGGCCTGCTGACCGTCCCGCGCACGGAGCCACCGAGCGGCCGCGCGACGCGACAAGAGCCCCGTAACGGCACTAGGCTGGCGGACATCACCGGCGAAACCGTGCGGGAGAGAGCCCTGACAGCCGGTCAGGGCCCCTGAAGGAGCAAGCCCTCCCCGCGAACCTCTCAAGGCAAAGGACCGCACGGCCACGGTGTCTCTGGAAAGCAGGTCCCTGGCGGCCTCGCCGAAGGTGAAAGTCCGGCAAAAGTCGGGCGAAGCTCTCAGGCACCGATGACAGAGGGGGAGGATGCTGGCATCCACTCCTGTCCTGAGGTGCGACAAATGTCCAGACCGACACCGCTACGCGACGTTCACGAGAGCCTCGGCGCCACGCTCACCGACTTCGCGGGATGGCTCATGCCGCTCCGCTACGGCAGCGAGTCCGCGGAGCACAGGGCCGTCCGCGAGGCGGCCGGGCTGTTCGACCTCTCCCACATGGGCGAGATCTTCCTGACCGGGCCGCAGGCCGGCGAGGCGCTCGACTACGCCCTGGTCGGACACCTGTCGGCACTCGCTCCCGGGCGGGCCCGCTACACCATGATCGTCGACGAGCGGGGCGGGGTGCTCGACGACCTCATCGTCTACCGGCTCGGGGACGACGAGTACATGGTCGTGGCGAACGCCTCGAACTACGAGAAGGTCGGGACCGAGCTGACGAACCGCGCGAAGGCGTACGACGTGGTGGTCGAGGACCGCTCCGAGCAGTACGCGCTGATCGCCGTCCAGGGGCCCCGCGCCCAGGAGATCCTCGCCACGCTCACCGACGCCGACCTCGACGGCCTCAAGTACTACGCGGGCCTGCCCGGCCTGGTGGACGGACGGCAGGCGCTCATCGCCCGCACCGGCTACACCGGCGAGGACGGGTTCGAGCTGTTCGTCGCCAACCAGGACGCGGTGCCGCTCTGGCACGCGCTCGTGGCGGCCGGCGAGCCGTACGGGCTCAAGCCGGCGGGCCTGTCCAGCCGCGACACGCTCCGGCTGGAGGCCGGCATGCCGCTGTACGGCAACGAGCTGAGCGCGCGGCTCACCCCGTTCGACGCGGGGCTGGGCAGAGTGGTGAAATTCGACAAGCCCGGCGACTTCGTCGGCAGGGCGGCGCTGGAGGCGGTCAAGGACGACCGGCCACGGCGCCGGCTCGTCGGCCTGGTCGCGCGGGGCCGCCGGGTGCCGCGCCACGGCTACCCGGTGACCAAAGACGGCGTCGTCGTCGGCGAGGTCACCAGCGGTGCGCCTTCCCAGACCCTGGGGAAGCCCATTGCCATGGCCTACGTCGACACCGGCGCCGAATCAGGCCTGGCCGTGGACATCCGGGGCAGCCAAGAGCCTATGGACCTGGTCGAGCTGCCCTTTTACAGGAGGAACAAGTGAGCAACATCCCTGACGACCTGAGCTACACCAAGGAGCACGAGTGGGTACGCGGTGTCGAGGACAGCGTCACCGTGACCATCGGCATCACGGCCTTCGCCGCCGAATCCCTTGGTGACGTCGTCTTTGTGCAGCTCCCCGACGTCGGCTCGAACGTCGAGTCGGGTGACTCGGTCGGCGAGGTGGAGTCCACCAAGTCGGTGAGTGAGATCTACACGCCCGTCGGCGGCGAGGTCGTCGAGGTCAACCAGGCCGTAGTTGACGATCCCAGCCTGGCCAACAGCGACCCGTACGGCGACGGCTGGATGTTCAGGGTACGCGTGGAGGGCGACCCCGGCGACCTGCTCACGCCCGAGGAGTACGCCGCCTTCACCTCGGACGGCTCCTGACCCTTTTGCGCCGGGGCCCGTGATCCGGGCCCCGGCCCTGCCTGAAAGGCGCCCATCAATGGCGATCAGCGTCTTCGACCTCTTCAAGATCGGCATCGGCCCGTCCAGCTCCCACACGGGCGGCCCGATGGCCGCCGCGCACAAGTTCGCCCGCGGACTGCACCACGACGGCCTGCTCGACCGGGTGGCGCACGTCGAGGCCATCCTGTACGGCTCACTCGGCCTGACCGGCAAGGGCCACGGCAGCGACAAGGCCGTGCTGCTCGGCCTGTCCGGCGAGAAGCCCGAGCTGGTGGACGTCGACACCGTGGACGCCCGCGTCGCCGCCATGCGCGAGTCGGGCACCGTCAAGCTCTACGGCACGCACGAGATCCCCTTCGTCGTCGGCGAGCACCTCGTCTTCGAACGCAAGATCTCGCTCCCCGAGCACCCGAACGGCATGCGCTTCACCGCCTACGACGCCTCCGGCGAGCGCCTGCGGGAGAAGGTCTACTTCTCGGTCGGCGGCGGTTTCGTCGTGGACGAGAAGGCCACCGGCGCCGACCGCATCAAGCCTGACGACACCGTTCTCCCCTACCCCTTCACCACCGGCGAGGAGCTGCTCAAGCACTGCTCGAACACCGGTCTGTCGATCTCCGCGCTGATGCTGGAGAACGAGCGGGCGTTCGGCCGCACCGAGGCCGAGATCCGCGCGGGCCTGCTGCACCTGTGGCAGGTCATGTCCGAGTGCGTACGCCGCGGCATCTCCAAGGAGGGCGTGCTCCCCGGCGGCCTGAAGGTCAAGCGCCGCGCCAACCAGCTCCACCGCCGCCTGCAGTCGGAGCCGGCCGAGAAGGACCCGTTGCAGGCCATCGACTGGGTGACGCTGTTCGCGCTGGCGGTCAACGAGGAGAACGCCGCCGGTGGCCGCATCGTCACCGCCCCCACCAACGGCGCCGCCGGCATCATCCCGGCCGTGCTGACCTACTACACCCGTTTCATCCCCCACGCCGACGACGAGGGCGTCATCCGCTTCCTTCTGACGGCCGGCGCGATCGGCGTGCTGTTCAAGGAGAACGCCTCGATCTCGGGCGCGGAGGTGGGCTGTCAGGGCGAGGTGGGCTCGGCCTGCTCGATGGCCTCGGCCGGCCTCACGGAGGTCCTCGGGGGCACGCCGGAGCAGGTGGAGAACGCGGCCGAGATCGGCATCGAGCACAACCTGGGCCTGACCTGCGACCCGATCGGCGGCCTGGTCCAGATCCCGTGCATCGAGCGCAACGCGGTCGCCTCCAACAAGGCCATCACCGCCGCCCGCATCGCCCTGCGCGGCGACGGCCGCCACTTCGTCGCCCTCGACAAGGCCATCAAGACGATGCGCATCACCGGACAGGACATGTTGGACAAGTACAAGGAGACCTCACGCGGCGGCCTGGCCGTCAACGTGATCGAGTGTTGACCAGGCGCCGCACGTGCAGGCGGACGACGGCCGGGCACTCGTCGTCGCGGACCTCGCGGCGGATGCGGCCGACGATGTCCTGGTCCAGTTTGCTCACCACCGAGCCCACGTCGGCCGCCGCCGGGCAGGTCAGGCCGATGCGCAGGCCGTCCTCGCCGACCCGCACCCCCGCCCGGCCCAGTCCGTCCACTCCCTTGAGGCCGACGAAGAGCATCGCGGTGCCCGTGCCGTTGTGGGCGCCGCGGCGTCCCCAGCCCAGGCAGAGCAGCAGCCAGCGCAGCGACACCAGGGCCAGGAGCAGCAGGCCCAGGGCCAGCATCCACAGCGGCCAGGGGTCCTCCGCCAGCGTCCTGTGGGTCTGCGCGGGCAGCACCTTGGCGCCCGGCGGCAGGCCGAAGAGGCGGTCGTGGCCGCGCAGCCACGCGTAGATCCCCAGAGCCAGCAGCGTCCCCCCGACGACGGCCAGGCCGACGCGGTTGCCGGTGTACTGGCGCATCAGACGGCCCTCCTGCGCAGGCGTACCACGACCTCGCCCGTGCCGAGGGTGCCCACGCCCGCCAGGCGGTCGCCCACGGCGGTGCCGACCTGCCTGAGCATCTGGCCGGAGCTCTCGGCGCTGGTCATGACCGTGACCTCGATGGTGCGCCTGCGCAGCCGTACGCGGGCTTTGTCCACCCCTGCCACCTGCTGTGCCGCCGCGCGCAGGGTACGGCGCAGCCCCGAGCGGGTGATGCCGAGGACGATCAGCGGGTCGGACGTCTCCACCGGCACCAGCGTGGTACGGCCGGGCACGACCGCCAGCAACAGCATCAACGTGCCCGCCCCCGCCATGGCCAGGGCGAGAGTGGCGGTCTGCGGCCAGGTGCTCTTGCCCGCGAGGTCGACCAGTTCGTTCACCGGGACCCAGCCGAGCGGCGCGCCGAGCAGCCCCGACACCACCTCGGCCGTGCTCGCCCCCAGCCCGGCGGCCAGCGTGACCGCGACCAGAGCCCCCGGCACCGTGCGCGCCGGCCTGAGCACCCTGCTCGCCCTGCGCAGTCCGGTGTGCCGCGGGGTGACGGCGGCACCGGGCAGCATCTGCTGAAGCGTGGTCATCACAACGACAGACGTACATGGTTCCGGCCTGGCCTGGACCGCGCCCTCGCCGCCGGTTTGCCCGAACATTACGGGGCCGCCGAGTAACACGAACAAGCCTCATCTTCATTTGCCCCATATGTCGTTACGCTTCCCCTATGGATGACCGCCTGCGCTACGACCGCGCGACAGCGGGCCTCGAACCACCGTTCGCGATCCTCGACCTGGCGGCCATGCGGGCCAACGCGGCCGACCTGGTGAGACGGGCGGCGGGCAAGCCGATCAGGGTGGCCAGCAAATCCGTACGCAGCCGCCCGCTCCTCGAACGCATCCTGGCCATGGACGGTTTCCAGGGCATCATGGCCTTCACCCTGCCGGAGGCGCTCTGGCTGGCCGCGCACGGCTTCACCGACATCCTCGTCGCCTACCCCACGGCCGACCGGCGGGCGCTGGCCGCCCTGGCCGGGGACGCCGACGCCGCCAGGCACATCACCGTGACCGTCGACTCGGCCGCCCACCTGGACTTCGTCGAGGCAGCCGTCGCCGCGGTGCGCTCCCGGTCCGAGATCAGGACCTGCATCGAGGTCGACGCCGCCTACCTCGCCGTCGGCGGCAGGTTCAGGGCGGGCGTGCTGCGCTCCCCCGTACGCGAGCCCGAGCAGGCCGTCCACCTGGCCGCCGACATCGCCGCGCGCCCGGGCTTCCGGCTGGCGGGGCTGATGGCGTACGAGGCGCAGATCGCCGGGCTCGGCGACGACCCGCCCGGCAACGCCGCCTACGCCCGCCTCGTCAGGCTCATGCAGACCCGCTCGGCCAGGGAACTCGTCCTGCGGCGCGGACGCGTCGTGAACGCCGTGCGCCAGGTCGCCGACCTGGAGTTCGTCAACGGCGGCGGCACCGGCTCGGTCGAGCGCACGGTGCGCGAGAAGGCGATCACCGAGGTGGCCGCCGGGTCGGGCTTCTTCCACCCCCGGTTGTTCGACTTCTACCGGCGGTTCACGGGGCGTCCTGCCGCCCTGTTCGCGCTGCCGGTGGTGCGGCGTCCCGGCCCGGACGCGGTGGCCGTGCTCGGCGGCGGCTATCCGGCCTCCGGCACGCCGGGGCCGAACCGGCTGCCCCAGCCGTACCTGCCCGCCGGGCTGCGGTACGCGCCCGACGAAGGCGCGGGCGAGGTGCAGACCCCGCTGCTCGGCCAGGCGGCCGGGGACCTGCGGATCGGCGACAGGGTGTGGTTCAGGCACGCCAAGGCGGGTGAGCTGTGCGAACGCTTCGACGAACTGCACCTCGTCGAGGGCGACACGGTGGTGGAGTCGGTGCCGACCTATCGGGGCGAGGGCCGCACGTTCCTCTGAAGCGGTGCAGCGGACCCCGATGACGCGGTGCGGCGGACCCCGAGAGCGATCAGCGCCGACGCCGGCGCCGCCACAGCACGACGGCCGCCCCCACGACCAGCACGGCGCCGATGCCGATCAGCACCGGCGAAAGGTCGGGCGGACGCTCTTCCTCCCACAGGCGATCGGGGTCGTCCGCGTATTCGACCGGCCGCGGCGTGACGCCCAGCGCGTCGCCGACGGACGCCACGAAGTGCCCGGCCCTGCTCTTGACGTCGGCCACCGTACGCTCGGCGACCCGCTTGGGGCTCACCCGGTCGGCGATGGCGTCGACCGTCTGCGCCAGCTCGGCGCGGGTCCGTGCGATCCGGCGTTCCAGTTCGTCGGGATCGGTGTCGGCCATGGCTCTCCTTCCGGCCGTACGCGTGCCCTCGCGGCGGGCCCCGTCCGTTGCGCGTCGTCGCGCGTACGTTGTGGTCGTGATCAGTCTGTCAGGTCGGCGCGCCGTACGGGACGGCGGGCAGGCCGGTAGGTTGGCGAGACGAACTCGAGGAGGGCCCTTTGACCGAAACCAAGCTCGCGCCCGGCGACGCCGCGCCCGAGTTCACGCTACCCACCGCCGACGGCGGCACCGTCTCTCTCGACGCCTACCGCGGCAAGCGGGTGATCCTCTATTTCTACCCCGCCGCGATGACGCCCGGCTGCACCAAGCAGGCGTGTGACTTCCGCGACAACCTCGGCCAGTTGACGGCCGAGGGTTACGTGGTCCTCGGCGTGTCGAAGGACAAACCGGAGAAACTTGCCAAGTTCGTCGAGCGCGACGCGCTGACCTTCCCCCTGCTCTCCGACCCCGACCTGACCGTCCACCATGCCTTCGGCGCGTACGGCCCGAAGAAGCTGTACGGCAAGGAGGTCGTGGGCGTCATCCGCTCGACGTTCGTCATCGACGGCGACGGGAAGGTGGAGCAGGCGCTCTACAACGTGAAGGCGACGGGCCACGTGGCCTCGCTCAAGAAGAGACTCGGCCTGGCCTGAGCGACCGGCGGGTCCTCTCGTGCCGGAGGGCCCGCATCCCCCGCCCGACCGCGCGATGGCGAACGCCGCCGCCCGTGCCGCCGGAAGCCGGAAAGCTCGTACGGCGAGGGCCCCGCGGCCGTGCACAGGCTGTAGGATTGGCGGCACGCGGCAGGGAGAACGATTGACCCTCCACTGTCCGCCTCGCCATCCCCGACCGACGATTCCGCAGGTGCGGGAGAGGCGAAAAAGGGGTCGTAGCCCAATGGCAGAGGCGCAGTCTTTAGGTGGCTGTCAGTGTGGGTTCGAATCCCACCGGCCCTACGAAATGCCCATTCCCTGCTCAGCCGTAGCTCGTGGGCCCCGGCGCGGGCTCCATGGGGTTCGGGGCGTCGGGGTTCGGGGCGTCGGGCATCCCGGGAGGCGGCGCGGCGCAGCGCACCCCGCCGTCGACCCACTCGCAGTAGGGCGCCATGTTCCCGGGACCACCGAACTCCGGAGCCCGCGGGGCCCAGCCGGGCTGCACGTGGCCGAACCTGCCGTGGTCTTCTGCGGCATCGCTGAAGGCGGCCACGGTTACGCCGCCGAGCAGGACGCCGGCGACGAGCCCTACCAGCCCCGCGCCCACGACCTGAGTGCGCCGGCGGCGGAAGAAGCCGTCCGCGCGGGGCGTCTCCCGCTCCCAGCTCGCCGGACCCGGCTGCATGGGCGGGATGTGGGTGTATGCCTGATCTGCCTGTTCGCCGTACCTGAGCCGGTCGCGATCTCCGCCCGGCTCGTTCAGGTTCTGCGTCGGCTGCGCCGAGCTCGGGTCGCGCGGCGCTTCCTCTTCGCCGCGCGACCCAGCGTCGCGATCATGATCCGCCATCACGATCTCCCTTTACTCGCCCCGCGAAGGGCGCTCCCAATGACGAGAATGCCAAGGCGACCGTAAGCCCCGCGTAAGCACTCGGTCATGAAAGATCTCCACACTGGCCGGCCGCCGGTCGTGGCGGTCCCGGCCATGTAAGACCTGGGTCGTACACGGACTTCCGCCTCCAGACGGACCAATGCCTGGGCGGCCGTACATATCGTGATGATGTGTTCGGCAAGGTACGGGCGTGGTCCAGGCGCCACGAGAAGGCGGCGAGCGCACTCAGGGTGGCTCCCCTGGCGGTGCTGTGCACCGCCTTCGCGGTGCCGTACGCGGCCACCGAGCCGGTCGGCCCCGCGGCCCTCTCCCTCGGCGTGCCGGGCTTCCTGGGCCTGTCCGCGGCGCTGATCGTCCCGCTGGCGTGGCGGGACCGGCCGCTGGCCACGTTCGCGGCCGTGTCGCTGGTCAGCTTCGCGCAGTGGCTGGCGGGGATCGACCCGCTGCCCGCGAACTTCTCGGTGCTGGTCGCGCTCTGGGGGGTGGCCCACCGGTGCTCGTTCCGTTGGGCGCTGGCGGCGTGCCTGGTGACCGAGCTGGGCGTGTTCCTGGCGGTGGTCAACTGGCTCGACGCCACGCTCGGCATGTTCACCAGCGGCTCGATACTCGTGGTGACGATCTGGGTGACCGGCCTGTACGCCAACACCCGCCGCCGCTACCTGGAGGGCCTGGAGGAGCGCGCCGAGCGGGCCGAGCGCGAACGCGACCAGCAGGCCAGGATGGCCGCCGCCGCCGAGCGGGCCAGGATCGCCAGAGAGCTGCACGACGTCGTGGCCCACAACGTCAGCGTCATCGTGGTGCAGGCCGACGGCGCCGGCTACGCCCTGGACAGCGACCTGGAGCAGGCCCGCCTGGCCGTCATGAACATCTCCAAGACCGGCCGCGCCGCCCTGGCCGAGATGCGCCGGCTGGTCGGCGTCTTGCGCGAGAACGAAGCCGAGGGCACCGACTACACCCCGCAGCCGGGGCTGGACCAGCTCGACGAGCTGGTACGCGGCTCGGCGGTGCCCGCCAGATTACGAGTCGGCGGCGTCCCCGCCGAGCTGCCCGAGGGTCAGCAGCTCGCCGTCTACCGCATCGTCCAGGAGGCGCTGACGAACGCGCTCAAGCACGGCGGCCCCGGCGTCTCGGCCACCGTGGAGATCGACTACACCGGCCCCGACCTGGTGGTGCGCGTGACCGACGACGGGCGGGGCGCGGCGGCCCCGGAGAGCCCCGACGGCCACGGCCTGATCGGGATGCGCGAACGGGTCGGCATGTTCGGCGGGGCGGTGTCGGCGGGCCCCAGGCGGGGCGGCGGCTTCGAGGTGCTGGCCAGACTGCCCATGACCAAGGAGGCGGCGTGATCCGCGTGATGCTGGTCGACGACCAGGAGCTGCTGCGGGCCGGGTTCAGGATGGTGCTCGGGGCCCAGCCGGACATCGAGGTGGTGGCGGAGGCCGGCGACGGCGCGGCGGCCCTGGAGCTGCTCCGCACCACGCAGGTGGACGTCGTCCTGATGGACGTGCGCATGCCCACCATGGACGGCGTGGAGGCCACCAGGCGCGTCCAGGGGCCCAAGGTGCTCATCCTGACCACGTTCGACCTCGACGAGTACGCCTTCGCGGCGGTCAAGGCGGGCGCGGCCGGGTTCCTGCTGAAGGACGTGCCCCCGGCCGACCTGGTCAGCGCCATCAGGGTCGTGCACGCGGGCGAGTCCGTGGTCTCGCCGAGCACGTTGCGGCGGATGCTGGACCGCTTCGCCGCCCAGCTCCCCACCGGCGAGCCCATGGCGGGTGCGGACGAGCTGACGCCGCGCGAGCGCGAGGTGCTGCTCATGGTGGGGCGCGGCCTGTCCAACACGGAGATCGCGGGCCGGCTGGAGGTGGCCGAGGCGACGGTGAAGACGCACCTGGGCCGGGTGCTGGCCAAACTGGGGCTGCGCGACCGGGCCCAGGCGGTCGTGTACGCGTACGAGGCCGGGCTGATCGTGCCCTCCCGTCGGCCGGAAGTCTGACCCGGGTCATCTCCCGGCGCACCCGAAGTCCCTCCTCAAGGCCCAGGGAAGGGGGAATTTCCGCTCCTAGCGTGAGTCGCGTCGAAAATTCGTGACGTATCGAAGGAGTGGACGTGACCCTCACCGAGACCCGGCGTCAGGCCCCGCCCGCCGTGGTGGCCGCCGATCTGAGCAAGGAGTACGGCCAGGGCGACGCCCGGGTGCACGCCCTGCGCCGGGTGAACGTGTCCTTCGCCACCGGGGCGTTCACCGCCATCATGGGCCCGTCGGGATCCGGGAAGTCGACGCTGATGCACTGCCTGGCCGGGCTCGACACCGCCACCTCGGGCACCGTGCACATCGGCGACGTGGAGCTGACCGGGCTGAGCGACCGGCAGCTCACGCTGCTGCGCCGGGAGCGGATCGGCTTCGTCTTCCAGGCGTTCAACCTGCTGCCCACGCTGACCGCCGAGCAGAACATCCGCCTGCCGCTGGACATCTCCGCCCGCCAGGCCGACCAGGCGCTGTTCGACCGGGTCGTCGAGACCGTCGGGCTGCGCGAACGGCTCGCGCACCGGCCGTCGGAGCTGTCGGGTGGTCAGCAGCAGCGGGTGGCCGTGGCCAGGGCGCTCATCAGCAAGCCACAGGTGATCTTCGCCGACGAGCCCACCGGGAACCTCGACTCCCGCAGCGGCGCCGAGGTGCTGTCGTTCCTGCGCGCCTCCGTACGGGAGCTGGGCCAGACCATCGTCATGGTGACGCACGATCCCGTGGCGGCGGCGTACGCCGACCGCGTGGTGTTCCTGCGTGACGGCGAGCTGGTCACCGAGGTCACCGCGCCGACGCCGCAGTCCGTGCTGGACACCCTCGTCCGGCTGGAGGCGTGAGGTGCTGAAGACCGCGCTGGCCGGGCTGCGCGCGCACCGGCTGAGGCTGCTGCTCACGTCGCTGGCGATCATGCTGGGCGTGGGCTTCATCGCGGGCACGTTCGTGCTGAACGACACCGTCCAGGCCGGTTTCGCCCAGCGGGTGACGGCCGACGCGGGCAAGGTGGACGTGGTCGTGCTGCCGGGGAAACCCGACGGCGTGCTGCCGGAGGAGGTGCTGGAGCGCGTACGGGGGCTGCCCGGCGTGCGCGAGGCGCAGGGCCTGGTCCGCGGCAGCGCCCCCGTCCTGGGCAGGGACGGCAAGGTCGCCGGCAACGCCGCCACCACCGCCCTGTCGATCGTCACCGGCCCGCTCGACCGCAGCGACGTGGTCTCCGGCACCGGCCCCGGCACCGACGACCAGGCCGCCGTGCTGGACGAGAACACCGCCGAGCGGCAGGGCTTCCGGCTCGGCGACACGATCGCCGTGCTCGACCCCGACGGGGCCGAGCACCGCTTCAGGCTGGTCGGCCTGATCGACACCGGCGTGGACCAGATGCTCGCCTACACCGGCGCGGTCGGCTTCACCCCGGCCGTGGCCAGGCGCATGACGGGCGCGAAGGGGTACGCCGAGATCGACGTCGCGGGCTCGGCCCCCGGGCTGGCGCGGGACGTCGAGGCGGCCGTCGGCGGCGCGTACCCGGTCAAGACCGGCGCGGAGCTGGCCGACGACCTGGCCAGGGCGGCCGGGGTGGAGGCCCGCCAGTTGACGCTGGGCCTGCTGATGTTCGGCGTCGTGGCGATGATGGTGGCCGCGCTGGTCATCTACAACACCTTCAACGTCCTCGTCGCCCAGCGCACGCGGGAGATGGCGCTGCTGCGCTGCATCGGGGCCACGCGCGGGCAGGTGTTCGGCTCGATCGTGCTGGAGTCGGCCGCCGTCGGCCTGCTGGCCTCCGCGTTCGGCCTGCTCATCGGGTACGGCCTGGCCACGCTGACGCTGACCGTGCTCGGCGCGCTCGACGCCCCGCTGCCCACGGACGCGGCGGTCGCCCTCAGCCCGGCCACGATCGCGACCGGCCTGGCCGTCGGGCTGACGGTCACGATGTGCTCGGCCCTGCTGCCGGCCGTGTCGGCCACCCGCGTCCCGCCGATCGCGGCGCTGCGCAGCCAGGCCGAGGAGCGGACGTTCCGGGCCGGGAGGGCACGCGCCTGGTTCGCCGCGCTCTTCCTCGTGGCGGGCCTCGGCACGACCGGCGCGGGCGCGTTCGTCCTCGGACCCGGACAGCAGATCTCGCTCGTCGTGGTCATGGCCGGAGGCGCGCTGACCTTCCTCGCGGTGCTGGTCCTGGGCCCGGTGCTGGTCAGGCCGCTGAGCGCGCTGGTGGGCTGGGTCCCGCGCAGGCTGTTCGGAGTACCGGGCCGGCTGGCGGTGGACAACTCGGGACGCAACCCGAAGCGCGCCGCCACGACCACGGTCGCGCTGACCATCGGGGTGACCTTGATGACGCTGATCTCGGTGGTCACGGCGTCCACCCGGCTGACGATGACCGCCAAGCTGGACGGCCAGTTCCCGATCGACTACGTGCTCGCCGGTCAGGAGCACGAAGCCGTCGTCCCCCGTTCCGTGGCGGAGGAGCTGCGCGGCCGGCCGGAGCTGGCCTCGGTGGCGCAGGTCCGCGAGGTCACGGCTCCGGTCGCGGGCGATCGGCGGACCGTGGGGACGTTCAGCGGGGCCGTGGAGCCGTACGTCGTCGCCGGTTCCATGAAGGGCTTCGGCGAGGGCCAGGTCGCGCTGCAGGACACCGTGGCCGAGCGACTCGGCGTACGGGTGGGCGACGCGGTGGCGCTCGCCACCAAGCGCGCGGGCAACGTGTCGCTCACCGTGGTCGCGCTGCTCGACGCCGACCAATCGGCGTTGCCGCCGGTCACGGTCGCGGAGAAGGCGTTCGACGCGTACTTCGGGGCGGTGCGGGACTCCCGCGTGATGGTCACCGTCAAGGAGGGCGTGTCGGAGGAGCGGGCCCGCGCGGTGGTGGACGCCGCCGCGGCGGCGTACCCGGCGGTGCGGGTGACCAGCTCGACGGAGGTCCGCGGGCAGTTCGACGAGACCCTCGACATGCTGCTCATGATCATCAGCGGGCTGCTCGGCCTGGCGATCCTGATCTCGCTGCTCGGCATCGCGAACACGCTGTCGTTGTCGGTGCACGAACGCACCCGCGAGTCGGCCCTGCTGCGGGCCCTGGGGCTGACCCGGCCGCAGCTCCGGCGCATGTTGTCCGTCGAGGCCCTGGTGCTCGGCCTGATCGGGGCGCTGGTGGGCGTCGTGCTCGGCCTGGCCTTCGGGTGGGCCGCGATGCGGGCGCTGTTCGACGGGGCGCTGTACGCGGTGCCCGTGCCGCAGGTGGTGTCGTTCGTGGTGCTGTCGGGGGTGGCCGGGGTGCTGGCGGCCGTGCTGCCGGCCCGGCGGGCCGCGCGGGCCTCCATCGTCGGCTCGCTCGCCACGGGATGAGCCGGGCTCGCCACCGGATGAGCCGGACGAAAGCCCCGGATACGAATAAAACCGAAAAATCCGGATAGAGGGGGTAGGCGGGTCGGGCGTCTTATGGGGGCGACGCCCGACCTTCCCCTGCGCCAGGGGGGCGGTCAGCGGGGAGTGCGGCCTGGCCAGAGTTCGGCCACGGTCTCCGGGTCCAGCAGCGGCCTGGCCACCACCTCGCCCGTGACCCGGTCGATCACGATGCAGCCGCCTCCGGCCGTCTCCGGCAGCCGGGCGGGGTCGTCGGGCTCCAGGTCGCGTACCCAGCCCACGTAGCCGCCCTCGAACCCGTACACGCCGACCGGCACCGCCTCCTCCGGCGGCCTGACCCCGTTGAAGTACTCCTCGGCCAGCGCCCTGGCCTGCTCCAGGTTCATCGCGGCCGCCCCTGCCGGTCGAGCATCGCGCAGAACACCCCGGTCACGGTCCGGTACGGAGGCTCGACCGCCATGTGCCCCCGCTGGGCGTCGATCCAGATCACCTCGCCGTCGTAGTTGACCGCGTTCCAGGCGTGGCTGCCGCCGCCGGGCCAGCGCACCACGATGACGGCCGCCGCGCCGTGCCCGGCGTCGAGCAGCCGCCGCGCGATCAACGGGTAGGCGTGCCGCCCCTGGCCCGCGTACTGCAGGCGCTGGCCCACCCACCGCTCGATCCTGGCCACGCTCCCCTGCTCGCCGGTCAGCACGGGCCGGCCGATCCGGTCGTACTCGGGGAATCTCGGCGCGGCGGTGGCCGGCTCGCCGTGCCAGGTGGACAGCACGGCCAGCGCGCAGTCGGCGGCGTTGGAGGCCCTGAACGGGTCGTCGGCGGGGCCGCCGCCGTTGACGAGGCGTACCCAGGTGCCGCGCGGGTCGGCGAAGCGGACGCCGGGCCGCAGCGCCTCGACGAGGTCCTGCTCCACCTGCGGGTCGGGCTGGGCGAGCCCGCCCGGCACACCGTACGGACGGCTGTCGGCGAGCCGGGGCGGCCGGTGTGGCCCGTCGAACCAGTCGTCGTCGTCCGGCGGCTCCTGGAAGGCCGGATCGTCCGCGTGAGAGCCGTCGGCGCCCGGCTCCACGGCCCGCTCGTAGTCAAGCCAGCACACCCCGTCGGCCACCACGGGGTTGTACTGCCCTTCTGGAAGAACCCTCCGGACACTCGGCTTGCGCTCGCGGAACACGGCCTGCCTCCTGTCATGCTCGACCAACGATCGTAGAGGCCACGCCCTGGCCAGGAGGTGAAGTCGGCAAGATCCGCCCCCGGAGTGGCGGCTCTTACCTGGGCAAATGCGGCGAACCTCAGCCCACCTGCACGGTGATGGTGTGCCAGCCGGTGGCGCCGTCGGGTGCGGGCGGGGCGATCCGCTCGGTCTGGGTGCGGCCGGCGGCGTCGGTGGCGCGTACCTCGATGGTGTGCTCGCCGGTGGTCGCGTTCCAGTCGATCGACCACTGCCGCCAGGTGTCGGGGCCGGGCACCTGGGCCAGCCTCGCCCGGCGCCACTCGCCGCGGTCCACGCGGACCTCGACGGCCTCCACCCCGGTGTGCTGCGCCCAGGCCACCCCGGCGATCGTGGTGGCGCCCGCCTTGAGCGAGTCGCCCGCCTTGGGCACGTCTATGCGCGACTGGGTCTTGATCGGGCCCTTGGCGGACCAGCCACGCGGGGTCCAGTACGCCTGGTCGGTGTCGAACCTGGTCACCTTGATGTCCACGACCCACTTGGTCGCCGAGACGTATCCGTACAGGCCGGGCACGACCTGCCGTACGGGGAAGCCGTGCTCGACGGGGAGCGTCTCGCCGTTCATCGCGATCGCGAACAGGGCCTCGCGGCCGTCCATCACCACGTCCACCGGGGTGCCGCAGGTGAAGCCGTCGGCGGAGGTGGACAGCAGCATGTCGGCGTCCGACCGCAGGCCCGCCCGGCGCAGTACGTCGGCCATGCGCACGCCCAGCCAGCGGGCGTTGCCCACGTAGGGGCCGCCGACCTCGTTGGAGACGCAGGTGAGCGTCACGTCGGCCTCGGTGAGCGGCAGCTTCAGCAGGTCGGCGTAGGTGAGCTCGACGGGACGGCCGACCAGGCCGTGGATGCGCAGCGTCCAGTCGTTCGGGTCGACCTGGGGGACGGAGATGGCGGTGTCGACGCGGTAGAAGTCCCGGTTCGGAGTGACGAACGGTGACAGGCCGGGAAGGCGCAGGTCGGCGCCCGCCGGGATGGGCCCGGCCGGGACGGCGGGCCTGGGCAGCCGCACGCCCAGTCTGGCGGCGTCCACGGCCCGCTGCCCGCTGAGCTGCCGCCCCAGCAGCGCGGTGGCCCCCGCCACCACCACGCCGCCGGCGGCCCCGGTCAGCAACCGCCGCCGGTCGAACTCCGCCACCTCACCACCCGCCCGCATCACCGCGGGCCGCTCCGGCTCCGGAGCGGTGCTCGCGGGCTCCCCTTCCCCGACCTCCGCCGGAGGGCCGGGGGCAGGGAGCGCCGTGGAGACGCGGGACGTGGAAACGCGGGACACGGTGGCGCGGCGCAGGAGCCAGGCGAGTGCCACGGAACCGGCGGCCACCCCCGCCACGGTCGGCAGCAGGTCGAGCGCCACCGCGCCCGGCCGGGTGAACACCGCCAGCGCGCCGATCACCCCGAAGGCGTCCAGCCCCGCGAGCCCGTACGCCAGCCGCCGCCGCGCCACCACCCCGATCAGCGCGGCGATCCCGGCCAGCACCACCAGCACGCCCCCGACGAGCACGGCCTTGTCGTTCTCGCCGAACGTCGCGATGGCGAAGTCTTTGACCGGGGCGGGCGTCAGGTCGACGACCGCGTCACCGACGGCCACCACCGGAAACGTCGCGGGCCCGAAGAATCCGGCCAGAAGCTGCGCGACCCCGAGGGCCACGCCCCCGGACACCAGCCCCACCAGCGCCCCTGCCCAGGCGGGAGCCCTGGTGGGGATCGTCTCGTTCCTCTGCACAGTCCGACGGTACGCCCGGCCGGGCCATGGCTTTCTTACGCGGTGGTTACGAGCCGAGGATCTCTCGCACGACGGGCGCCAGCGCGCGGAAGGCCCGGCCCCGGTGGCTGATCGCGTCTTTCTCCTCGGGCGCCAGCTCGGCGGCCGTGCGCCGCTCGCCGTCGGGCACGAGGATCGGGTCGTAGCCGAACCCGTTGGACCCGCGCGGAACCCGGACCAGGCGGCCCGGCAGCGTGCCGTGCGACACCCTCGACTCCCCCGAGGGGAGCGCCAGCGCGGCGGCGCAGGCGAAGTGGGCGGTCAGCCGGTCTTCCTGCACGTCGGAGATCTGGGCCAGCAGCAGGTCGAGGTTGGCGCGGTCGTCGCCGTGCCGCCCGGCCCAGCGGGCGGAGAAGACGCCCGGCATGCCGTTGAGCACGTCGACGCACAGGCCCGAGTCGTCGGCCACGGCGGGCAGCCCGGAGCCCTGGGCGACCGCGTGCGCCTTGAGCAGGGCGTTCTCCTCGAACGTGACCCCGGTCTCGGCGACCTCGCCGATCGAGGGGAACTCCTCCAGCCCCACGATCTCGAACCCGGCGAGAATGCGGCGCAGCTCCGCGATCTTGCCCGCGTTGCGCGTGGCCAGCACGATCTTCATGACCCGAGGGCCTCCTGCTGGATCAGGGTCAGCTCCTCGCAGCCCCCCACGGCCAGGTCGAGGAGGCGGCCGAGCGCCGCCCGGTCGAAGGGGGCGCCCTCGGCGGTGCCCTGCACCTCGACGAAGCGGCCGTCGCCGGTCATCACGACGTTCATGTCGGTCTCGGCGGCGACGTCTTCTGTGTAACAGAGGTCGAGCATCGGCACGGTGCCCACCACTCCGACGGACACGGCCGCGACCGAGCCGATGAGCGGGTCTCCCGGGCACATGCGGCGCTTGCGCATCCACTCGACCGCGTCGGCCAGCGCGACGTAGGCGCCGGTGATGGCGGCCGTCCTGGTGCCGCCGTCGGCCTGCAGCACGTCGCAGTCGAGCAGGACGGAGTTTTCCCCCAACGCCTTGTAATCGACGCAGGCCCGCAGCGACCGGCCGATCAGCCGCGAGATCTCGTGTGTCCTGCCGCCGATTTTGCCGCGGACCGATTCGCGGTCGTTGCGGGTATTGGTCGCCCGCGGCAACATCGCGTATTCGGCCGTAACCCAGCCCTGACCGCTGCCCCTGCGCCAGCGCGGCACGCTGTCCTGCACCGACGCCGCGCACAGCACCCGGGTGCCGCCGAATTCGACCAGAACCGATCCCTCGGCGTGGGCCAGCCATTGCCGGGTGATGGTAATGGGTCGGAGCTGGTCAGGGTTGCGGCCATCCTGTCGGGACATGCAGATCACCCTATCTCCGCGCCGCAACACTCTTGACCAAATGTGTCCGACACATGGATCCTTACGCAATGACAACGGGGGTGTTGCGAAACCCTGACTTCCTCCGGTTCCTCAGTTCGCATGTGGCGAGCGAACTTGGAGCTAATGTCTCGCGCGTCGCGCTTCCCCTGGTGGCCGTGCTGGCGCTGCAGGCGGGGCCCGTTCAGGTGGGGCTGCTGTCGTCGTTACAGACGGCGGCGTTCCTGTTCATCGGCCTGCCCGCGGGGGTGTGGGTCGACCGGATGCGCAGACGTCAGGTGCTGATGGCCTCGGATCTGGCCAGGTTCGTGCTGCTGGGGAGCATCCCGGTGGCGGCCGCGCTGGGGCTGCTGAGCATAGAGATGATGTTCGTGGTGGCGGTGCTGGTCGGTGTGTCGCAGGTCTTCAACGACGTGGCGGACCAGACGTACCTGCCCGATCTGGTCGGGGCCGCGCAGCTCAGCGACGGCAACGCCAAGCTCGAGGTGGTGCGGTCGGGGGCGTTCCTGGCGGGGCCCGGCCTGGGCGGCACGCTCGTGCAGTTGCTGGGCGCGCCACGCACGATGATCGCCACCGCGCTCGGCGCGCTGGCCTCGGTGCTCTTCCTGGCCTCGATCAGGGCGCCGGACAAGCCGCCCGCCGACACCGAGCGCGGGCCGCTGCTGCACGGAATCCGCGAGGGGCTGGCCTACGTGTGGAACGACCGCCTGATGCGCTCCTTCGCGACCTCGTCGGCGATCGGCAACCTGTGCGTGAGCGGCGTGCTGGCGCTGTCGGTGCTGTTCCTGGCAGAGACCGTGAAGCTGGCCCCCGGCGTGATCGGGGTGCTGCTCATGTCCGGCGGGATCGGCGGGCTGCTGGGCGGCCTGACCGGCGCCTGGCTGTCGAGGAGGTACGGCACGGCCAGGATGACCTGGCTGGCCGCCACCATCGGCGCTCCGTTCGGCCTGCTGCTGCCGTTGACGCAGGCCGACTGGCGGATGGCGTGCTTCGCGATCACCTCGATCACGATCTCGTGGAACGCGACGCTCTCGAACGTGGGCCAGATCACCTACCGGCAGACCGTCACCCCTGACCACCTGCTCGGCCGGGTCAACGCGTCGGTGCGGTTCTTGACGTGGGGCATGATGCCGCTGGGGGCCATGATCGGCGGGCTCGTCGCTCAGCAGATCGGGGTCCGGCAGGCGCTGTGGCTGCTCATGGTGGGACGGGCGGTGGCGTTCGTGCCGCTGCTGTTCTCGCCCCTGCCGCGCATGCGCGACTTCACCGAGGTTCAGGCCAGGTCGTAGACGGCGCCGCTGCGGGCCAGCTCGATCGGCCCGTCGTAGCCGCCGCCCGACGCCTCGTCCAGCACGGTGGACTGGTCGTTCCAGGGGACGAGGTGGGTGAGCACGAGCTTGCCCACGCCCGCCTTGGCGGCGTGCTCGGCCGCCTGGCGGCCGGTCAGGTGCAGGTCGGGAGGCAGGTCGGGGCCGTCGACGAACGACGCCTCGCACAGCAGCAGGTCGGTGCCCGCGGCCAGCCTGACCAGCTCGTGCGACTCCCCTGTGTCGCCGGAGTAGGTCAGGCTCCGCCCGCCGTGGGCCACGCGGAAGCCGTACGCCTCGACCGGGTGGTTGACCAGGCCCGCGGTGAGGGTGAACGGCCCGATCTCGAACGAGCCCTGCGACAGGGCGACGAACTCGAACGCGGTCTCCAGACCCGGCTCGTCCGGCATGCCGTACGCGGCCGCCATCCGCACGGGGGCGGCCGCGGGCGCGTAGACGGGCACGAGGGGGTAGGGCGCCTCGGGGCCGTACGTACGGGCCACGTGGTAGCCGCAGAGGTCGAGACAGTGATCGGCGTGCAGGTGCGACAGGCAGATCGCGTCCACGTCGTACAGGCCGATGTGGCGCTGCAACGCGCCCAGCGACCCGCTGCCGAGGTCGAGCAGCATCCTGAAGCCGTCGGCCTCGACGAGGTAGCAGGACGCGGGACTGTCGGGGCCGGGATAGCTCCCCGAGCATCCGACGACGGTCACCTTCATGTGGGCCTCCCGTTAAAGGTAGTACCCCCCGCTGGTGCGACTTCGACCACATCGATCTCCGGCCCCAGGAAGCGCCGCCCGAGCCGGGCGAACAGGAGGGAGTCGCCGGTGGCGCGGAAGCGGTGCCGGGGGGTGGCCTCGCCTCCCGCCGCCAGATCGCGGTCGTGCAGGATGCGGTAGACGTCCTTGGCCGTCTCGTCGGCGCTGGAGATCAGCGTGACCCCGTCGCCGGTGACGTAGGAGATCGCGCCGGTGAGCAGCGGGTAGTGGGTGCAGCCGAGGATGAGCGTGTCGCACCCGGCGGCCCTGACGGGCTCCAGGTAGTCGCGCACGACCTCGATCAGCTCGTCGCTCATCGTCTCTCCCCGCTCGACGTACTCCACCAGGCGCGGGGCGGCCACGCCGGTGAGCTGCACGTCGGGAGCCGCGGTGAAGGCGTCGTGATAGGCCATGGAGTCGATGGTGGCGCTGGTGGCGATCACGCCGACTCGGCCGTTGCGGGTGGCCCGCACCGCCCGCCTGGTGGCCGGCATGATCACTTCGACGACGGGGACGTCGTACCGCTCGCGCGCGTCGCGCAGCACGGCGGCGCTGGCGCTGTTGCACGCGATCACGAGCATCTTGACGTTCTGCTCGACCAGGTGGTCCATGACCTCCAGGGCGTAGGCGCGCAGCTCCGCGATGCGCCTGGGCCCGTACGGCTGGCGGGCCGTGTCGGCCACGTAGGTGATGGACTCGTGGGGGAGCTGATCGATGATCGCTCGGGCGACCGTCAGGCCGCCGACCCCGCTGTCGAAGATCCCAATACTCGCGTCCGGCACGTTCTAGAGGTTAGGCGACCTGCGCGATCAACACTGCGTAAGAATGCTCACACTCCGCGGCTCATGGGCGGGAAGCGGTGTCGCCTTGGTCACAGCGTGGCCGGTCAGCCCCTTCCGACCCGGGCGAGCTGACGTGACTGCGCGACCAGGCGGCCCGTGGAGTCGCGCACCTCGACCTCCTCGTCGAACCAGCCGTCACGGACGAGCCGGCCGCCGCCGAGCAGCGTCAGCCAGCCGGGCGCGGGCAGGGCGCGCAGGTGCCAGGTGAGGTCCACGGTGGGGGCCCAGCCGCGGGCGCCGGTGGAGAAGACCACGGGCGGCAGCGCGTCCACGGCCAGCGCCAGCACGTACGGGTCGGGGTCCTGGGGCTCGGCCATCCTGAAGTACGCCCGCGACTCCGGCCTGCCTGTGGGCCGGCCCTTCAGCCAGCCGATCGTGGGCGGGTCGAAGAACAGGTCCATCTGGGCGTTCAGGGTCATGCCCGACTCGGGCTTGGGAGCGGGGAGTTTGACGCACTCCTCGATCGGCGGCATGTCATGGGTCGGCTCGTCGGCGTACGCGGGCTCGGCGTCGCGCAGCGTGGCCGTGGTGATCAGTCCCTCGATCTGCGCCTCGCCGTTCTGCACCAGCGTCGCGCGGGCGAAGGCGGCGGTCCGGCCGGCCTTGAGCGGCTCGACCCTGACCTGCGCGGGGCCGGGGGCCGGGGCCTTCAGGAACTGCGCCGTCGTGCTTACCGGGTGCTCGAACGGCGAGGCGTCCACCGCCGCCCGCAGGATCACGGCCATCAGATAGCCGCCGTTGAGCGGGCCGCCGATCGCGTAGCCGGGGTCGAGACACACGTCGTAGGCGTTCCCCTCGGCCCGGATCGCCTGCGTGGCCTCGTCGAACTTGGTCATCCGCCCCGCCTCACGTCCGAATTTTGTTCTGGACACTCTAGAGCATTCGCCCATCAGCGCGCCTACCTGCGAAAACGTGATTCGGCTGACAACGTTTGATCATGACAAGTGTCACCGAACTCCTTGGTCAATCCGTTTGGGACTCCAACGGGGTATGGGTCGGTTTCGTGGTGGACATCCGGGTGGTCAAGCACAAGGGCGAGCTCCAGCAGAGCCATACCGTCTACGGGCTGGTCGTCTCCGGCCGGCGCGCCCCGCTGCTGCTCGGCCTCACCCGCGATCGCCAGGGCCGATCGGCCTGGCTCTCGCAGACCCTCGCGCGCGTGGTCTACGCGGGGTGCACTTTCGTGCCCTGGGCGAACGTCGCGGACTACGGAGGCGGCGAGGTTCACATCGACGTCCTGAGAAAAGAGTTGAACCGCGTCTAAATCCCGACTTCAGTACATTGCAAGCGCACATCTAGCAACATCAGCTACCTTCTCTGTGGTCCAAAGTCCACATTGTGAGTTGAGTGATGTCTGCGAACAATCCCCCCTATGGCCAAGATCCTGAACGGACCACGGCCTACAACTGGAATCAGGCGCAGCAGCCGGAGAACCAGCCCACGGCGCAGCAGTACCCGGGGCAGCCCTACCCGCCGCAGCAGCCGTACCAGCAGCAGCCCCAGGGCCAGCAGCAGTCCGCGCAGGGGCAGGGAGGGTACGGGCAGCAGGCGTCCTACGGCCAGCAGCCCTCCTACGGCCCTCAGTACGGGCAGCACGCCTCCTACGGCGCCCCCCAGTACGGCAACCAGCAACCCCAGCACGGTCAGCAGCCCCCGCAGCAGCAACCCCAGCAGCAGAACTGGCAGCAGGCCCAGGGCGGGTGGCAGCAGCAGCCCCAGCAGCCCGGCTGGCAGCAGCAGCAGAACCCGCACCCCCAGGGCGGCTGGCAGCACCAGGGCCCCGAGGGCTTCGGCCCGGCCGAGCCGGCGAAGAAGGGCCGCAAGAACTGGATCATCGTCGCGGCCGCGGCGCTGGCCGTGGTGCTGTTCGGCGGCGGCGCCGTGTGGGCCGTGGGCGCCTTCAGCGGCGGCGGCACGCAGCCGAACGACGTCCTGCCCGCCGACTCCATCGCCTACGTCCGCCTCGACCTCGACCCGGCCGCGAACCAGAAGCTGGCCCTGTTCCAGATCGCCAGGAAGTTCGCGGCCACCAAGGACGCCTTCTCCGGCGAGGACCCGCGCAAGGCGCTGTTCGACCTGGTCAACGAGGACTCCGAGAACAAGATCGACTTCGCCAAGGACGTGGACCCGTGGCTGGGCAGCCGGGTCGGCCTCGCCGCCGTCCCCTCCGGCAAGGAGGAGCCCGACGTCGCGGTGGCCGTCCAGATCAAGGACCAGGAGGCGGCCAAGGCCGGCATCGCCAAGATCATGGACGGTGACGAGTACGGCATCGCCTTCCGCGAGGACTACGCGCTGCTGACCGCCACCCAGGACCTGGCCACCAAGTACGCCCAGGCCGAGGGCAGCCTGTCGGACAACGCCGAGTTCGGCGACGACATGGGCGCGGTCGGCGAGCAGGGCGTGCTGTCGTTCTGGGCCGACACGGGCGGCCTGCTCGAACTGGCCAAGCAGGAGATCCCCGCCGGGCAGGCGGCCGTGCTCGACAAGGTCAAGAACACCCGGTTCGCCGGCGCGCTGCGCTTCGACAGCGCCTACGCCGAACTCGCCGGCGTCGTACGGGGCGTCGAGGGCCTGACCCCCCAGGGCGACCTGCCCCAGGCGAACCTCGGCACCCTGCCCGCCACCACGGCCGGCGCCCTGTCGATCTCCGGCCTGGACCAGGTCCTCACCAAGCAGTGGGCCGAGATCGAGAAGCAGGCCGCGGCGACCGGCGGCACGGAGGTGGCGCAGATGCTGCAGCAGGCCAAGACGCAGCTCGGCCTCAACCTGCCCGGCGACCTGGCCACCTTCGTCGGCCAGAACCTCACCGTCGCCGTCGACGGCGAGGGTCTGGGCGGCGACCAGGTCAAGGGCGGTGTCCGCATCGCCACCGACCCGGCCAAGGCGCAGGCCATCCTCGACAAGGTGCTGCAGGGTCTGTCGCAGGGCCAGCCCGCCCCGCAGCTCGCCAAGGCCACCGGCGACGGCGTCTTCGCGGTCGCGACGACGGACGAGTACGCCAAGAAGCTCGCAGAGGAGGGCACGCTCGGCGACTCGGAGACGTTCCAGACCGCCGTCCCGAACGCGGACGAGGCGAACGTCGCGCTCTTCGTGGACCTGGACAAGCTGGAGAGCCTCTACCTGAACTCGATGCAGGGCGACGAGAAGGCCAGCGCCCAGGTGCTGCGGGCCGTGGGGCTGAGCAGCACGCAGACCGACACCGAGGCGGCGTTCTCGCTGCGGCTCCTGTTCAACTGAGCCACCCCCTGCAGCTCACGGAACTCACCTGGACCACCCCGGCGAGCCCGCCTGAGGGCCCCGGAAACGAGAAAGGCGGCCGGTCCGATCGGACCGGCCGCTTCCGTGTCGACGACCTCCGACCTGCGAGGTCAGGACCAACGGCGGCCTTCGAGGTACGCCCCGGAGCCGGCCTTCGAGGTCAGGCCCAGAGCTGGCCGTCGAGGCGCTCTTCCGCCTCCTCCAGCGTCCCCTCGTAGGCGCCCGTGGACAGGTATTTCCACCCGCCGTCGGCCACCACGAACACGATGTCGGCCCGCTCGCCCGCCTGGACCGCCTTCCTGGCCACGCCCAGCGCCGCGTGCAGCGCCGCTCCGGTCGAGACCCCGGCGAAGATGCCCTCGCCCGCCAGCAGCTCACGGGTGCGCCGCAGCGCGTCGGCCGAGCCCACCGAGAAGCGGGTGGTCAGCACCGACTCGTCGTAGAGCTCGGGGATGAACCCCTCGTCCACGTTGCGCAGGCCGTACACCAGCTCGCCGTAACGCGGCTCGGCCGCGACGATCTGCACGTCCGGCACCCGCTCGCGCAGGAACCGGCCGACCCCCATGAGGGTGCCGGTCGTGCCGAGCCCGGCCACGAAGTGAGTGATCGTGGGCAGGTCGTCGAGGATCTCGGGCCCGGTGGTCTCGTAGTGGGAGCGCCAGTTGGCGGGGTTGCCGTACTGGTAGAGCATCACCCACGAAGGGTTGTCGGCGGCCAGCCCCTTGGCCACCCGGACGGCCTCGTTGGAGCCGCCGGCGGCGGGCGAGGAGATGATCTCCGCGCCCCACATGCGCAGGAGCTGGCGGCGCTCCTCCGAGGTGTTCTCCGGCATCACGCAGATCAGCCGGTAGCCCTTGAGCTTGGCCGACATGGCGAGCGAGATGCCGGTGTTGCCGCTGGTGGGCTCGAGGATCGTGCAGCCCGGCGTGAGCAGGCCGTCCTTCTCGGCCTGCTGGATCATCCAGAGGGCCGGTCGGTCCTTGATCGACCCGGTCGGGTTGCGGTCTTCGAGCTTGGCCCAGATCCGCACCTCGGCGGAGGGCGACAACCTCGGCAGCCCCACCAGAGGCGTGCGCCCCACCGAGTCGATCAGTGAGTCGAAACGCATGTCATCCGCCGGCGACGGCGGGGAGCACGGTCACCGTGTCACCGTCGGCCACGGGCGTGCCGAGGCCGCCGAGGAAGCGTACGTCCTCGTCGTTCAGGTAGACGTTGACGAAGCGGCGCAGGCTGCCCTCGTCGACCAGGCGGTCCTTGATGCCCGGGTGGCGCGACTCGAGATTGCTGATCAGCTCGTCGAGCGTGGCGCCCTCGGCGCTCACGGCCTTGGCGCCGTCGGTGTACGTGCGCAGGATGGTCGGAATGCGAACCTCGATGGCCATCGCGGTCAGTCTCCTCAGGTCAGGTCGTCGTCCCATCGGCAGCAACACCGACGGGGGGATGCGGATTCCGAGCTAAGGACAGTCGTAGACGACGACGGCAGCGGTGTGGGCGAAGAGAAAGCTCTGCACCGGCCTGGCCATCATGGGAGAAACCTTACCTCTTCCTCGCTGATCACTCCGTCGAGGATCCGGTAGGAGCGGAACTCCACCTCGTTCTCGTCCCGCGTGGAGACCAGGACGTAGTGGGCCTCGGGCTCGGAGGCGTACGACACGTCGGTGCGCGACGGGTACGCCTCGGTGGCGGTGTGGGAGTGGTAGATCACGACGGGTTCCTCGTCGCGGTCGTCCATCTCCCGCCAGACCCGGAACTGCTCCATCGAGTCGAAGCGGTAGAAGGTGGGGGAACGCTCGGCGTTCTCCATCGGGATGAACCGCTCGGGCACGCCGCCCTTGCCCGCGATGACGCCGCACGCCTCGTCGGGGTGATCGGCCCGGGCATGAGCGACGATCTTGTCCACCAGCTCCTGCGAGATCGACAGCATGCCCGGAAGCTACCAGAGGGCCCGGACCAGGCTGTCCTGGAGGTAGGTCAGCCAGTCGTAGGTGACGTAGGCCGGATAGCGGGGGTCGTCTTCCGACATCATCGCGATCTCGTCGTGGATCTCCTCGGTCACGTCGAGCTTGGTGCCGAGGGTCAGGCGCAGGTCGTTGAGCGCGCGCAGCCACGCCTGGGCCTCCTCGGGCGACAGCTCCGACCGCCCCGCCCTGGCGGTGTCGTGGACGGTCTGCGCGTCGGCCCGCTTGCCGTCGCGCAGGGTGGCCTCGGTGTAGCGGCGGAACTCGGCCGCCTCTTTCTCATCCTCGTACGCCGAAGGGAACAGCCTGGCCAGCACCGGATCGGACGGCACCGCGCTGTCGCCGATGCCGAGGGCCCGCTCCAGCGGGTCGTCGCTGGTCTGCCCCGGCGAGACGATGCCGAGCATCATGGAGACCAGTGAACGCAGCAGGGAGATCTCCGCCGCCTCGAACTCCGCGACGACGACGCCGTCGCTGCCTCGCGAGAACCCCGAACTCACCTGCGCCTCTTCCTCGTACGACTGGTGCGGCCCCCGTGACCCGTGCGGCCCGTGCGACCCGTGTGATCCGCGCCGCGCGTGCGTCTCACTTGACCGAGTCCGGCTGGACCGTTGCCCACAGGCCGTAGGAGTGGAGAATCTGCACATCCCGTTCCATCTCCTCGCGCGTGCCACTGGACACGACCGCCTTGCCCTTGTGATGCACGTCCATCATGAGCTTCTCGGCCTTCTCACGCGTGTAGCCGAAGACCGTTTGGAAGACATAGGTCACGTAGGACATGAGGTTGACGGGGTCGTTCCAGACGATGGTCACCCATGGCAGATCGGGCCGGACGTCCGATGACGGACGCTCAACGGCGATTGGAGCGGTGCTACCCACATCCAGAAGTCTGCCCTATCTGGGCCGTAGTCTTCGAGTCGTGACAATGACCATGAGCACTGCGTTGCTCACAGATCACTATGAGCTGACGATGCTGCAGGCCGCCCTGCGCAGCGGCGCGGCGCACAGACGGGCGGTTTTCGAGGTGTTCGCCCGTCATCTGCCTGGTGGGCGGCGCTACGGCGTCGTCGCCGGCACGGGACGTATCCTCGACGAGCTTGAAAGCTTCCGTTTTGGTGACGAAGAACTCACCTATCTGCGAGACCACCAGATCGTCGACGACACGACTCTGGCGTTTCTCGCCGATTACCGGTTTTCCGGGAACATCCACGGCTACCGCGAGGGCGACCTCTATTTCCCCGCCTCCCCGATCATGGTCGTGGAGGGCACCTTCGCGGAGGCCGTGCTGCTGGAGACGCTCTCCCTGTCGATTCTCAACCACGACTGCGCCATCGCCTCCGCCGCCTCCCGCATGACCAACGCCGCCGGTCGCCGGCCGCTCATCGAGATGGGCTCGCGCCGGACGCACGAGGGCGCCGCCGTGGCCGCCGCCAGGGCCGCGTACATCGCCGGGTTCGCCTCGACCTCCAACCTGATGGCCGGGCGCATGTACGGGGTCCCCACGGCCGGCACGGCGGCGCACGCGTTCACGCTGCTGCACGACTCGGAGCGGGCGGCGTTCGAGGCCCAGATCGCCACCCTGGGGTCGGAGACGACGCTGCTGGTGGACACGTACGACGTGGCCGAGGCGGTGCGCACGGCCGTGGAGCTGGCCGGGCAGAAGCTCGGCGCGGTGCGCATCGACTCGGGCGACCTGGCGGCCGCCGCCCAGGAGGTACGCGAGCAGCTCGACGCCCTCGGCGCCTTCGACACCCGCATCCTGGTCACCTCCGACCTCGACGAGTACGCCATCGCCGCGCTCGCCGCCGCCCCCGTCGACGGCTACGGCGTGGGCACGTCCCTGGTGACCGGCTCCGGCGTGCCGACGGCGGCCCTGGTGTACAAGCTGGTGGCCCGCGAGACGGCCGCGGGCAAGCTGGAGGCCGTGGCCAAGCGCTCGGTGGGCAAACCGTCGCGCGGGGGCCGCAAGGAGGCGTACCGGATTCTGGACGAGAGCGGGCACGCCGAGACCGAGCTGATCACCACCGGCGGGCTCGTCCCGGAGGGCGGCGTTCCCCTGCTGCACGAACTGGTGCGCGACGGCCAGGTGGTGGGCCGCGAGCCCCTTTCCGCCGCCCGCGAACGCCACGCCGCCGCCGTCGCCGCCCTCCCCCTTGAGGCCCTCCACCTCGGGCGGGGGTACGCGGCGATCCCCACCGAGTTCGCCTGACGTATCGTGCTGTCATGGGCACCGCGTTGATCATCGTCGATGTGCAGAACGACTTCTGCGAGGGCGGCAGCCTGGCCGTGGCCGGGGGCTCGGAGGTGGCCGCGGCGATCTCCCGCCACGTGACCGACCACGGCTACGACCACGTCGTGGCCACTCGCGACTACCACATCTCCCCCGGCACCCACTTCTCCGACGCCCCTGACTACGTCTCCACCTGGCCCGCCCACTGCGTGGCCGGGACCCCGGGGGCGGACTTCCATCCCTCGTTCGACGTCTCGGGGGTGGAGGAGGTCTTCAGCAAGGGGGCGTACGCGGCGGCGTACAGCGGCTTCGAGGGCCTCTCCGGCGACGGGGTGCCGCTGGCGGAGTGGCTGCGCGAGCGCGGCGTGCACGACGTGGACGTGGTGGGCATCGCCACCGACCACTGCGTACGGGCGACGGCCCTCGACGCGGTCACGCACGGGCTGGCCGTACGCGTCCTCCTCGGCCTGACGGCGGGGGTGTCACCGACGACCACGGAGGCGGCGATCGCCGAGATGGCGCGGGCAGGCGCCACCCTGAAGGGCGCGCCTGCCGGGGGGTGACTCAGTTCGCGTCCGCGGGCAGCACGGTGAACGCCTCACCCCAGAGCGGCTTCATCGCCCTGAAGTGCCGCTGATCGAGCGTCAACACCCGCGTCGTCTCGTGACGGGCGGCGAGGAGGGCTACGGACGCGTCCGCGAGGCCCACCTGCATGTCGCCGTAACGGCCAATGATCTCCGCCGCTCGCTCGACCTCGTAGCGCGTCACCGGAACGAGGTCGTAGACCCCGCGCCCGACCTCACGCAGGAAGTCCAGCTCCGCCCGCACGCCGATCCTGGTCATGAGCATGTAGTCGACCTCGGCAAGGACGAACGGCGAGAGGACCACCCCGCCCGTCTCGTTGTCGAGGACCTTCCTCGCGGCGAGGTGCTCGGGGGCGGAGCGATCCGCGGCGGCGAACACTCCGCTCGTGTCGAGGATGAGCATCAGTCGAGCCCATCCCGGCCGAACCCCTCGGCGAGGATGTCGTCCACGCGCTCCGCCATGGTCGGATCGCCGCTGTCGAACAGCGGGAGCCGAGGGCGGGGGCGTTCGCCGACGATCTCCTCGCTCAGCGCGCGCCTGATGGCCTCGCGCATATAGGCATCCTCGGACATCCCATGAGCCCGCGCCGCCTCGGCGACCCGGTGCTTGATGTCCTCCGGTAGGTACAGACTCACCTCAGGCACCTCTCCACGGTAACCCGGCGCCTCCGTGACGCCGACGATCACGAAGCGTACACACTTTGCAACGCTCAGGTCATGTGATATCGAAGAGGGCGGACCCACTCCGAAGTCGGAGCAATGCGGAGAGTGAAAACTCTTCCAATCGGTGGGAGGTTCTTCATGCTGCCCCTCTCGCTCGGCATGGCCTGGCTCCTGCTCGCCCCCCTCTGCCTGTGGCTGCTCATCACGGGGAGCAGGGGCGAGCGCGCCGCCGCGCTCGCGACGTTAGCCCTGCTGGAGGGCGGGACGATCGCGATGAGCGCCCTCCAGCACTCCACCGCCGCCCAGGTGCGGCCGGTCGGCGCGCACGCGGCCCCGGCCCCGCCGCCCGCCTGCGAGGAGCGCGCCCCCAGCCCGCGGTACGCGAAGGCGGGCGACGAGCTGGTGCTGGCCTGGCGGGCCGGGCCGCGTCCGTGCGACAGCGCCGAGGTCGTGCTCCGCACCCACGGCAGGAAGCTGCTGGTCTGGCTGTACGAGGCCCCGCGCACCGGCGAGCACCTGGCCGTCCTGGCCATGCGTCACCGCAACGTCTTCACACTCCCCGTGAGCCCCAAGGACGGCATGGTCACCCTGAAGGTGCCGTGGCACGAAAAGCCCGGCGTCATCCCCACCGACGGCCGCACAGGACGCCGCATCCCGAGCCCGGCCACGTGACGCCTCTGGAGAGCGGCGCGGGCCCGGCTACGCCTGCGCCATGGTCAGCCGCAGGGCGTCGTCGAACTTGGCGAACACCTCGAACGCGTGCCGCAGCCCGGTGATCGACAGCACCCGGGCCATCACCCCCTGCACCCCGCCGAGCAGCAGCCTGGTGCCTCGGGTCTCGCATCGCTGCATGATGTCGACGAGCTCGTTCATGCCCATGGAGTCGCAGAACGAGACCTCGCCCAGATCCAGGATCAGAAAGGGTTTGGGGGTAACTCCCAGATGCGCTGGACGTGCTCTCTGAGTATCGGCAGCACGTTGACGTCGAGCTCACCTTCGAGCCTGACGATGACGGCATTTCCAGAGAGGCCGGAAGTGATGGTGAGGGTCGGCCTTCCGGTGGCCTCAGACGACATGGGAAAAGCCCTTCCGCATTTCCGAAGACGAGCCAAGGTGGTTCTTGCCGCTTCTGCCGGGCTTCTAACGGAATGCCACCGGTCTGTGACCAAAATGCGCGCGTCCACAAGCCGCAACCACCGGCCCGGCGTCCGCTTCGTACCCCTTCACCAGGGGTTTCCGCGTCGCCGGGCCTGCGTGCCCTCAGGCCGCCCCGAAGGCGGCGAGGTAGGCGAGGGCCAGGACGGTGAGGATCACGAGCAGGACGCTCGTGCCGCTGACGACCATGACCACGTGCGTCCGCCGCCGCAAGGCGCGGATCCCGGCCCAGGAGAGGGTGATCAGGACGGTGAGGATGACGAGGGACAGGTGCCGGGTCTCGATGGTTTCGGGCATTGCCACCGCGAGGTGGAGGGCTACAGTTGGCATGGGTTTTCCCTGGTGCGGAGACGCGCTCTGACAGAAACCTTGCTGCGCGGACACCTCTGAGTGGATGTCGGTTCCTGGGGGTGTCCGCGGTCTTTCCGCTGGGATGCCGCTCGGTGGCCGGGGACGTGGCTCATCTCGTGACTGTCGCGAACCACCTCCACCAACTATTCAGTCAACTTCAGTTGTATTAACTGAACTTCTCTCATATTCATTGATACCCCCTGCGGATACCGCCCACGCGCCACGTTCGAGACCTGCCACTCGCTAGACTGGTGGCTCTTTGTGCTCGGGTTTACCCACGTCGAGCCCTATGCGGGGATCTAGCTGCGGATTCGCCCATCGACTTCGCGGTGCGATCGATGTTCACTAGAAATCACTGAAGTTCACACGAATGAGGCTGGGCATGAGCGGCGACGATTCCGCGCGGACCGCGCTGGCACGCCGCCTGCGCGAGCTCCGCGAGGGCCACTGGCCTGACCTGCGGGTCACCCAGGCACAGCTCCGCGAGGCGCTCGGGGTCAGCGTCCCGCTGATCTCCTCGTGGGAGTCGACCCACGCGATCAAGGTCCCGCCCCTGCACCGGCTGGAGAAGTACGCCGCGTTCTTCGCGACGAGGCGCTCGGTGGCCAACGGGCGGGCCCGCGTGCTGCCGCTAGCCGAGCTGACCGCCGGCGAGCGCGAGGAGCAGCGCGGGCTGCTGGCCGAGCTGACCCGGCTGCGCCAGACGACGCTGCGGGCCCTGGCCTCGGGAGAGAGCGCCGAGCCCGCGCCCGGCGACGACGTCTTCCGCCACAACCCCTGGCGGTTCCCCGACGGCGAGCCGATCACGATCATCTGCTCGCAGCTCCCCGAGGACCAGCGGGCCAAGATCCCGTACGCGTCGCCGGAGACCGCCGACTACATCGAGCACTACAAGTACTCCGACCTCGACTCCCTCTTCGAGCTGCACGGCCATCTCCGCGCCGCGAACCCGCGCAGCCTGGTCACCCTGCGCGCCCCCGAGGACTTACGCTCCGACGACTTCACCACGCACCTGGCGCTGCTCGGCGGCGTCGACTACAACCAGGTCACCGCGTCCATGCTCAGGCGCATGGAGCTGCCGGTGCGGCAGGTGGCCGACTGGGAGGGCGCGCTCGGGCCGTACTTCGAGGTGGACGAGGGGCACGACACACGCAGGCACTACTCGGTACGCACGGGGTCAGGCGCTAATGTGCGACTCCTGGAGGACGTCGCGCTCTTCTACCGCGGGGTCAACCCCAACAACGTCGAACGCACGCTGACCATTTGCAATGGGATGTACGGCAGAGGCGTGTACGGCGCGGTCCGTGCGCTGACCGACGAGCGGTTCCGCGACAGGAACGCCGCCTACCTGCGCCGGCGCTTCGGCAACGCCTCCTCCTACAGCATGCTCACCCGGGTCCGGATCGAGGGCCAAGCCGTCGTCACACCCGACTGGACTCTGGAATCGATGCGGCTCCACGAATGGTCGGAGCCCGCCCATGGCGACTGAGAACCACCACGGCTCACACAGACATCTCGTCGACCTGCGCCTCACCGACGGCGAGGACCCGCCGGAGGCCGGCGTGGACGCGATCATCGTCCCGACCATCCGGCACCCGCGGTGGCTTGGCCACGCGACCCGCCTGGCGACCGCGCTGGGCTGCCCCCTCGTGACGCTGCACAGCCGGCCGTGGAGCAAGGCCGACCGGGTGGCCGCCCTGATGCCGTACGACGTGCGGTACATCGCGATCGACATCGACGACGTGGGCCGGCTCAACATGCCGGACTTCGAGACGACCGCGATCGTGAAGGGCACCAAGTTCGAGCGGGCGACCGACCTCAGCGCCAAGCGGAACATCGGGCTGCTCCTGTCCCACGTGATGGGCTGGGAGCGCGTCGTCTTCCTCGACGACGACATCGAGGTGGGCGGGCACGAGGACGTCATGCGCGCCGCCGCGCTGCTGGACCGGTACGACGCCGTGGGCATGCACATCGGCGGCTTCCCCGACAACTCGGTGGTGTGTCACGCGCACCGGCTGGCCGGGGGCGACCAGGACTCGTTCGTGGGCGGCGGCGCGCTGGCGGTCGAGACGTTCCGCAACCCGTCGTTCTTCCCGAACGTCTACAACGAGGACTGGTTCTACCTGCTGGGCGAGACCTCGCTGCGCCGCCTGGCCGTGACGGGGATGGTGAAGCAGCGGCCGTACGACCCGTTCGACCGCGCGGTACGGGCGCGCGACCAGGAGTTCGGCGACGTGCTGGCCGAGGGCGTCTACTGGCTGCTCGACCACCGGATCGGCTGGGCCGCCGCCACCGACACCCGGCACTGGGCCGACTTCCTGGCCAGGCGCAGGGCGTTCATCCTCGACGTGCTGCGGCGCGTCAGACAATTGGCGCCCGGGTCCAGGCCCGATCCGCGGGCCATGGAGGAGTCGCTGCGGGCCGCGCTCGGCCGGCTCAACAGCATCGAGCCGGAGTTCTGCGTGCGCTACATCAAGGGCTGGCGCGAGGACCGCTACCGCTGGATCGAGCACCTGCGCAAGCACTCACTGCTCGCCTCGGACGTACGGGACGCGCTGAAATGGCTGGTCAAGGATGGCGCGGCGGCACTCAACCATCAGCCACGCCTGAATCTTCCCATTTGATTCACTTCAGTCCCAATTGGGAATCTTGACGTCCGTGGAGGCACCTGAGATACGCCAAGCCGTCCATGCCGACCTCCCTGCCGTGATCCGTTCGCTCGGACAGGCGGCCTATTTCGCCGACCGGCTCAGGCTGCAGGACGCCGGGCACGGGCTGCTCCTGGTCGCCTGGGAACGGCAGGTGGCGCTCGGAGACGTCTACGTCTGGCTGGCGCCCGCCGAGGAGCCGGAGCTGCGGGCCCGCCTGCCGGGGGTCGCGCTGCTCACCCACCTGGAGGTCGCGGAGAAGCGGCGCAACGAGGGCATCGGCACCCGGCTGCTGGACGCGGCCGAGGAGCGCCTGACCGCCATGGGACACGAACGGGTCGCCCTCGGCGTCGGGCTGGACAACCCGGCCGCGCAACGGTTGTACCTGCGCCGCGGGTACGCGGAATGGCCGTACGGGAAGGTGGACACGACGCAGGTGGTCTACGGCGCGAACGGCGAACGCGAGCGACGGCCGGAGGTGTGCCGCATCATGGTCCGCCACCTCACCCACACCCCCCACCCGACCCCGCAGTGACCTCCCCCTCCCGGACCAGCCGAGAAGAGGAGGCGGAGGCGCAGGCCCTGGCTAGCGGCGCTGACTGGCCCATCGGCGGATCAGGTCGATCCGCTCCTGGATCTGCTCCGCCGTCGCCTGCGCGATCGGCGGCCCTCCGCAGGCCCGCCGCAGCTCCGCGTGGATCACCCCGTGCGGCTGCCCCGTGCGGTGGTTCCAGGCGCCCACCAGGCCGTTGAGCTCGCGCCGCAGCTCGGCGATCTGCTCATGCGGCGCCGGCGACTGCCTGGGCTCCTCGGCGGCCCCCTGCCTGCGCTTGGCCTGCTGGTCGGACTGACGCTTGCGCAGCAGCGTCGCCACCTGGTCGGGCTCCAGCAGGCCGGGCAGCCCGATGAAGTCTTCCTCCTCGGCCGAGCCGATCTCGGCGCCGGTGCCGAACTCGCCCCCGTCGAAGAGCACCCGGTCGAACGTGGCCGAGGTCTCCATCGTCTCGAACGGCAGCTCGTCGCCCAGCACGTCGGGCTGGTCCTTCTGCCGGTTGGCCTGTTCGAGCAGCGAGTCGTCGAGGCCGTCTTCCGGAGGCCGCTTGTTGAGCACGTGGTCGCGCTCGACCTCCATCTCGTTGGCCAGCCCCATGAGGGTGGGCACCGAGGGCAGGAAGACCGAGGCGGTCTCGCCGCGCTTGCGCGCACGCACGAAACGCCCCACGGCCTGGGCGAAGAAGAGCGGGGTCGAGGTGGAGGTGGCGTAGACGCCGACGCACAGCCGGGGAATGTCGACGCCCTCCGACACCATGCGCACGGCCACCAGCCAGCGGTCCTGCGAGGCCGCGAACTGCTTGATCTTCTTGGACGCGCCCGGGTCGTCGGACAGCACCACGGTCGCGCCCTCGCCGGTGATGTTGCGCAGGTGGCGGGCGTAGGCCCGGGCGGTCTCGTGGTCGGTGGCGATGACCAGGCCGCCACCGTCGGGCACGCCCCTGCGCACCTCGGTGAGCCGGCGGTCGGCGGCCTGCATAACCTGGCGGATCCAGTCGCCCTTGGGGTCGAGTGCGGCCCGCCACGCCTGCGAGAGCTGGTCTTTGGTGAGGGGGGTGCCCAGCGTCGCGGCGATCTCGTCGCCGGCGCGCGTGCGCCACTTCATCTCACCGGAGTAGGCCAGGAAGATGACCGGCCGCACGACCCCGTCGTCGAGCGCGGGGCCGTAGCCGTAGGAGTAGTCGGCGACGCTGCGCTTGAGACCCTCGGCGTCTTCCTCGTAGCCGACGAACGGGATCGGGTTGTCGTCGGACCGGAACGGGGTGCCGGTGAGCTGGAGCCGCCGCGTGGCGGGCTCGAACGCCTCGCGGACGCCGTCGCCCCACGACTTCGCGTCGCCCGCGTGGTGGATCTCGTCGAAGATGATCATCGTCTTGCGCGCCTCTGTGCGCGCCCTGTGCAGCGCGGGGTGCATCGCGACCTGCGCGTACGTCACCGCCACCCCGACGTAGTCGCGCGAGGTGGCGCCCTGGCTGTTCTTGAACTCCGGGTCGATGGCGATGCCCACCCGCCCGGCGGCGTCAGCCCACTGGCGCTTGAGGTGCTCGGTGGGCGTCACGACGGTGATGGCCCTGATCACCCCGTTGGCGAGCAGCTCGCTGGCGATGCGCAGGGCGTAGGTGGTCTTGCCCGCGCCCGGCGTCGCCACGGTGAGGAAGTCACGCGGCTCGCGCCTGAAGTAGAGGTCGAACGCCTCCTGCTGCCACGCGCGCAGCTTGGGGGCGGTGCCCCATGCGGCGCGGTCTGGATAGGAAGGCGAAAGATGGGATGCGGCGAAGGTGCTCACCGCATCACCTCTGAGGTTCGTGTGCTTCGCTGTCTCACAGTGACCCAAGAGTAATCGGGCCCACCGACAAGACGTGCCGTGAGCCGGGGATTCTGGCCAAGGTCTTTCGTACGTGCTATGCGGCTTATCGGAGACTCGTCATGAGCGCGTCGAGGGCCTGTCTCCTGCTGTTCTCCTCCGGCTGGAGCAGCCCGACCAGCAGGACGGGCCTGGTCGCGCGAGTGAGCAGCATCACTCTGAGGAACGCCGGGCGGTTGACCACGTCCTGGTACTCGGCCCGCAGCGCGCGGGTGTGGCCACCCGGCATCGCCCGGTCCTCGACCACGGTCACCCGGTCGCCCTTGAGCAGGAGTCGGGAGTACTGCTCCCCTGCCTCGGCGGCGGCCTTTTTGGCGTCCTCCACCGGTCCTGGCATCGGGCGGGCCATCACCAGCGCCCCGTCCCTGTGCCGGGCGACCGAGGTGAACCCCGTGACCGGCGGCACCGGTTCCACGCTCCACCCCTGCGGCAGCGTCGCGGCCACCCCCGCGAGGGCGTCGCTCAGCCGTCCCGCCTCCTCGGCCGGGGCGGTGAGCCGCGCCGCCAGGGCCGTCGCCCCCGCCACGACCGCCGTCCCGGCCGCCAGGGACACCAGCACGACCACCGCGCGCCGCCACACCCGTGACGTGCCGGCGGCGCGTACGCGCATGTGGGGGTCCGCCGGGGAGCCGTGCAGGCGGGCGGAGGGGGGCAGCTCGTCCCATGGCTCCCCGGACCGTACGGGGCCGCCGGGGACGGTGCCACGGATCCGGGGGTTCCAGGACGGCCCGTCATCGGCGGGCAGGTCGAGGGGATGCCCGCGCTCCTCCCCCCAGAAGTCGGGATCCGGGGACTCCGGGATGGCACGTTCCCTCGGGTGGCGCTCGACCGGGTCGCGGTCCACGGGGTCGGGGACGTCGCGCGCCCATCGGTCGCGTTGCAAGGAGGCGTCCGGGTACGGCTGGCTCGTGCGTCGGCGATGCCTGGCCCTCGACTGAGGGGGCCAGACACGGTGATCATCCTCCATGTCACCTCCTTGCCCGCTGTCCTATCACTCCTCGCCACCGGGATCAGGCGATCCGTGATCGCTGTGACGGGAGGGACGGAATTCAGCGGGTGCGGCCGGCGAGCACGGTGGCGCTCAGCGCGACGGCCGCCATGAGGGCCGAGGTGACCACGAACCCGGTGGCGATCTGGGCCGGGGCGTGCCCGATCACGTTCATCAGTGCGCCGCCGACGCCGATCGACAGCGCCGAGCCGAGCTGGTCGGAGACCGACAGCGCCGCGGA
The DNA here is from genome assembly GCF_039536965.1 of Nonomuraea antimicrobica. NCBI lineage: Bacteria > Bacillati > Actinomycetota > Actinomycetes > Streptosporangiales > Streptosporangiaceae > Nonomuraea > Nonomuraea antimicrobica. The sequence continues at coordinate 98,533 of NZ_BAAAZP010000103.1, forward strand.
GTTCGCGCCCTGCTCGTTCACCGGTGACTGCCTCATGGCGGTCACGCTGATCGTGGTGATGCCGAAGCCCATCCCGAAACCGGCCACGATCCACGCGGGCACGGCGATCCACCCGGTGACCCCGGGAAGCACGCAGAGCAGGCAGACCAGGATCGAGACGGTCACGCATCCGGCGCCCAGCCGGATCCGCTTGTGCGCCTCCCCTGGCCGTCGGCTCTGCAGGAACGAGCCCGCCGACCAGCCCAGCGCCCCGGTCGTCAGCGCGATGCCCGCCTGCGTGGCGTCGAAGAGCTTCACCGACTGCAACGCCAGCGGGATGAAGGTGTTCACGGCGAAGAAGGCGGAGGAGAAGAAGCCGCGCATCAGGATGGTCGTGGGCAACCCGCGCCTGAACCGCAGCGCCCCCGGCGGCAGCAGCTTGTAGAGGCCGTAGCCCAGCAGGGCCAGCCCCACGGCGGCCTCCAGCGACGCGGCCACGGCGTACGCCTGCAGCCGGTCCACGCCGTGCAGCAGCAGCCCTGCGCCGCCGGCCGTGGCGGTGGCGGCCACCGTCATCGCGACCGGCCTGGACCGCGGCCCGGTGCCGGGCCGCGTCTCACCTGACGAGCCCATCCGCAACGCCGGTACGAGCATCACCAGCGCGGGCACGACCAGCGGCACGATGCCGTAGAAGACGTAGCGCCACCCCAGATGGTCACCGACGAACCCGGCCACCGACGGCCCCACCATGGCGGGCACCACCCAGGCCGCCGAGAGGGCCGCGAACGCCTTGGGCCGCACCTCCACCGGATAGACGCGGGCGATCATCACGTACAGCGCCACGATGGCGGCCCCGCCGCCCAGCCCCTGCACGGCCCGCGCCACCAGGAACATCTCGGCCGACCACGCCGCCCCGGCCAGCGCCATCCCGGCCGCGAACAGCACCACGCCGGTCAGGAACGGCACCGGGTAGCCGCGCCGGTCCGACCAGAGCCCGGCCACCACGTTCATGAACAGGCTGGCGATGAGGAAGGCGGAGAAGCTGAGCCCGTAGAGGTCGAGGGCGTCCAGCTCACCGGCGATCGCCGGCATGACGACGCCGACCGACATTCCCTCGAACGCGATCAGCGTGACCACGAGCACGATTCCTAAGGTGGCCGTGCGGTACTCGGGGCCGAGGAGTCCCGGGGATCGGCGGGGAGCGTCGAGTGCCTTTGGTGCTGTCACCTACACATCGTAATTTGTCGGACATCTAGGCAGCGGGCGGTGCCTCCCGGAACGCGGCCCACATCTGGTGCATACGCTCCGCCTGCCCCTGCGTGAACTCCCACATGCACCGGTCGTGGGCGTAGTCCATGAAGTTGTGCGCCGGGTCCTTGCCCTCGCGGGCGGCGCAGGTGTCCTTGTCCTGTGGGCACGCCTGGGTCGGCCGGGCCTCGGCCGGGGTGTCGTCGATGCCGTCGCCGGGCTCGGCGCAGCCGTTCTCGAACGTATGGAAGAGCCCGAGCCAGTGGCCGATCTCGTGGACGCCGGTGAAGCCCTTGTTGTAGTTGGTCATCGCGCCACCGGGCAGGCTGCGCCAGTCGATCACGACGCCGTCGAGGCGGGGGGTGCCCGCGTACCAGTAGGGGTAGCTGGCGAAGCCCAGCATCAGCTCGCTGAGCTGGGCGATGTAGAGGTTGAGCGTGTCGGCGCCGCCCTCGTGCAGCGCGGTCTTCATGGCCTTCTCGTTGCCGATGGGGTCGGCGAACCAGGCGGCGCTCTGCTTGACCGAGATGCCGTCGAGGCGGAAGCGCACGCCGGTGTCGACGCCGCCGTACGTGCCGGCGTACGCGTGGTTGAGCGCGTCGATCTGGGCCAGGACCGTCTGGTCGGACACCAGGCGGTCGGGGCCGCGGCTGATGAGGTGCACGCGGGTGGGCACGGTGATCTGGCTCGGCGGCGTGACACCGGCCAGCCGCTCGTCGAGCTCGGCCATGACCTTCGCCACGTCTTCCGGCTTGGGCGAGCGCGGCCCGGGACGACGCGGCCCGGGAGAGCGGGGCCTCGGGGACCGCGGGTCCGGGTGCAGCGCGGGCATGCGCGAGCCGGCCGTCTGCGGTGCGTGCCGGGCGCAACCGGCCGCCGGGGCGGCGCCCGCCTCGAACGGCGGGACGAGCCCCGCCGCGAGCAGGCATGCCAACGAGACGGCGGTCACGCGCCGGAGCATGCGGTCCCCCTCCTACGGATTTGCGCTGGTCTGGCTACAGACCGTAACGCCCCGTCGCGGGATTACCGCTCAGCAACACTCACTGCTTGTTGTCGTCGCCGCCGTCGCCGCCCGGGGGCAGGCCCTCGTAGATCTCCTTGCACTCCGGGCAGACCGGGTATTTCTTGGGATCGCGGCTGGGCACCCAGACCTTGCCGCACAGAGCGCGGATCGGCGTGCCGGTCACCATGCTCTCGGTGATCTTGTGCTTGTCCGCGTAGTGGGCGAACCGCTCGTGATCGCCGTCGCCGTGCGAGGTCCGCGGAGTGGTCTCCTGCTCTGGGAGGATCTTCGTGCTGCTCACTCCACAGAGTTTATGCCCGCCGACGACCGCGTCCCCCCAAGTCTCCTGACTCCGGACAGCCGTACGGCCCCCGCCCTGAGGGACGGAGGCCGCACGCGGAAGGAGGTCGATCAGCCCACGTGGACCGGGCCGCTCTCGGTCTTCCGCCCCGCCTTGACGAACAGCGCGAGCACCGCGGTCAGCACCGCGATGCAGGTGCTCACCAGGAAGGCCAGGTGCATGCCGTCCATGAACGACAGGTGGATGGCGTCGCCGATCTGCTCGGGCAGCCCCGGAGGCGCCGTGCCGAAGGCGGCGGCCTTCTCCAGGCCCTCCAGCTCGGCGGGCGCGAACGCCTGGGCCGCCGGGCCGAGGTAGCCGGGCAGCGTGTCGGAGATCTCACCGGCCATCACGGCTCCGAGGATCGCGGTGCCGAGCGCGCCGCCGACCTGCATGGCCGACTGCTGCAGACCGCCCGCGACCCCGCTGAGCTGGATGGGGGCGTTGCCCACGATGATCTCGGTGGCGCCCACGAAGACCGGCGAGAGGCCGAAGGCCAGCACCACGAACGGGATCGCGCTCTCGATGAACGACGCGTCGATGCCGAGCCGGGACATGAGGAACATCGCGACCGCGGTGATCAGCAGACCGCCCGCCATCGTGAGCCTGGGCCCGAACCTGCTGAGCGCCATGCCCGCCAGCGGCGAGGCGACGATCATGCCGGCGCTCATCGGCAGCATGCGCAGACCGGCCTCCAGCGGCGTCAGACCGTGCACGCCCTGGAAGAAGAAGCCCAGGAAGAACATCGCCCCGAACATCGCGAAGGCCACCATCATCATGAGGAAGGTGCCGATGGAGATGGACGGGTTCGCGAACAGCGACAGCGGCACCAGCGGCTGCTTGGCCCGGCTCTGCCAGAAGATGAACGCGCCGATGAGCACCACGAACGTGGCGACGAAGGTCAGCGTCGTGCTGTCGCCCCAGCCCCACTCGGGGGCCTTGATGATCGTCCACACCAGCGAGAACATCGCGCCCGACAGCAGCACCACGCCGAGCCAGTCGATGCGCGCGAACGTCTGCGAGCGGTTGTCCTTGATCAGCAGGAAGCCCATGATCAGGGCCACGACGCCGACGGGCGCGTTGATGAAGAAGACCGACTGCCAGCTCACCTTCTCGACCAGCAGGCCGCCCACGATCGGACCTGCGGCGCTCGACAGGCCGATGATCGCGCCCCAGGCCCCCATCGCCTGGTTCAGCTTCTCGCCGGGGAACGCCGTCCGCAGCAACGCCAGGGCGGCCGGCTGCAGCAACGCCCCGAACAGACCCTGCAGCACCCGCAGGCCGATCAACGCGCCGACCGGCGAGAGGCCGGGAATGATGTCGGCGAGCTGGGCGCTGAAGCCGATGCCCACAGACGAGATGGCGAAGCCCGCCACACCGATGAGAAAGACCCGCTTGTGCCCGAACAGGTCGCCGAGCTTGCCCGCGGTGATCAGGAAGACCGCCAGCGCGAGCAGATAGCCGCTGGTCACCCACTGCAGGTCGGAGAGTGAAGCCTTCAGTTCGACCTGGATGACCGGGTTGGCGATGCCCACCACGGTGCCGTCGAGCATCACCATGATGACGCCCAGGCTGACCGCGAGCAGCACCAGCCACGGGTTTCCCCCGCCACCCCGCTCGGCCGGGCCGGGCGATGACGGCGCGTCGACCGCCTTCGCGTGAGCCATGAGTTAGTCCCCCTCAGTACACGTACCGCCCCACGTCGGGGCATAGAAGTCGTAAGCCTCCGGTAATCTATGTCACCCTATGACAGATGACAAACGACTTTTATTGGTCGCTCTATGACATATGGCACACTGTGACAAAAGGATGTCGAGGGAGTTACCGCAGTGGGTCTACGTGAACGCAAGAAGGAGAAGACGCGGCTGGCGATCCTCGACGCCGCGGTCGACCTGTTCCTCGAACAAGGATACGAGTCGACCACCGTCGAGCAGATAGCGGGGGCCGTCGAGATCTCCCCCCGCACCTTCTTCCGCTACTTCACCAGCAAGGATCACCTGGTGCTGTGGTTCCACGAGCACGGCGAGGAGATCATGCTGGAGGCGCTGGCGGACCGGCCGGGCGACGAGCCGCCTTTCACCTCTCTCATGCATGCGATGCGCGCGGTCGTCGCCGACGTCGAGAGCTCAACGCCCGCGGACGCGGAGAGGTTCCTGAAGTTGCGCAAGCTGCTGGACGGTCACCCGCACCTGGTGGGGCTGTCGGTGGCCAGGGGCGCGGAGACCGAGCGGCGGCTGGCCGAGGTGATCGCCGACCGCCGGGGCGTCGATCCCGACGTCGACCAGCTCACCCACCTGATCGTGGCGTTCGCGATGTCCACCATGCGGGTCGGCTTCGAGTGCCCGCGCCGCGAGGGGACCATGAGCGAGGTCATGCATCGCATGACGGAGACCATCGAGCTGACCGAGCGCAGCCTGCGGCCCGGCTGGGACCTCCAGCACTGACCCTCCGCCGTTCGGCGCCCGGCTCGGACCCCCGGCGCCGATCTCGCCGGGGCTCGCGGGAGAGTCAGTTTTGCGTCGGGTCGTCCGGACAGGTGGCCACGAAGGCCAGTTCGCCACGCTGGCGGCGGAGCACCTGCCGCCACAGGGAGCCTGGGTTCGCGTGGAAGGTGTCGCCCACCTCGGAGTCGACGATGTACCAGGCCCCTTCGGCTATCTCGCTCTCGAGCTGCCCCGACGTCCAGCCCGCGTAGCCCGCGAAGATGCGCATCTGCGCGATCTCACCCTGGAGGATCTCGGGCGGCGCGTCGAGGTCGACCGTGCCCAGCCGGGCGACCGCGTCGGTGCCGGCGTGCAGCCGCCGCCAGCCGAGCGGCTCCTCCCCGCTCGGCACCGCCGCCAGCGCGAGCGCGCTGTCAGTCTGTACGGGCCCGCCCTCGAACAACACCGACGGCCCCGTGACCAGCGGATCCCACACCGGCAGCACCTGCGTCACCGAGATGTCGCTCGGCCGGTTGAGCACGACGCCCAGGGTGCCGCCGTCGTGGTCGTGTTCGAGGATCAGCACGACGCTACGCCGGAAGTTGGGGTCGTCGAGCAGTGGCGTCGCCACCAACAAGCCGCCGACGTAGATCGCTTCCGCCATACCTCCATCATGAAGGCTAACCAGGGGTGCGCGCTCCCCCGGTGAGTCGATGTTACTTTTCGTGACCACTTGGGCACTTTCTGTAGCTGAGATCATGTTCGGGAGGAGCACATGCGCATCGGAGTCCGCCTCTCTTTGGCCTTCCTGCCATTGGGGGCCGCCCTGCTCCTCCCTGCCCTGCTGTTCCCCGGCGAGGCCCACGCCTGGCCGCGGCCCGACCCCGGAGAGCCGTTCACGATGACCGTGGACGACGTGGGCTGCCGTTCGGGCCGGGCGCGGGTCACCCTGCACAACCGGACCAGTCAGCTCGCGCGCTTCGACCTGAAGGCCGACGGCACCAGCCTGGCCAACGGCTCGATCCCGGCCCACAAGACGATCGTCAGGCAGGTCCCCGTACAGAAGGGCAGCGCGTCCGAGATCGAGGCGTTCTCACTCGGCGATCGCGTCCCGGAGACGCTGATCGAATCCTCCCGCGTCGAGAACGACTGCCCCTGGGGTCACCACCACGGCCGGCTCCCCTTCACGGGCCCGCCCACCGACCTCATGGGCAAGCTCGCCACGGCCGCCGGGTTGGTAGTGATGGGCGGGATCCTGTGGTGGTACGGCTCGATCTGGCCGCGCTCATCCCCGTGAGCCCGTCGTCACGAACGCGCCCGCCCTGGCGGCGGCCAGCGTACGCGCCACCGACCGCTCGGCGACCTCCCGCGTCACCGGCTCCCGCGTGACGACCAGGCGGTAGTAGAGCGGGGCGGAGATCGCCCTGATCACCTCGGCGCCGTCGGTGCCCGCAGGCAGCTCGCCGCGGGCGACGGCCAGGTCCACCACGTTGGCCCACTCCTGGATGCGGCGCAGGTAGAAGGCGTGCAACGCGCGGGCGGCCGGCTCGTCGCCGGTGCCGGCGGCGATCACCGCCTGGAACGTGACGCCCAGGCGCTCGTCGTTGAGCGCGTTGAGCACCGACACCGCGTTGGCGCGCAGGTCGCCCTCGATGCCGCCCGTGTCGGCATGCGGCGACGACTGGTCGGCCAGCTCGTTCATCAGGTCGGTGACCAGGCCGGAGGGGCTCCCCCAGCGCCGGTAGACGGTGGTCTTGCCGACGCCCGCCCTGGCCGCGACCTGGTCCATGGTCAGCTCATGGAAGCCGCGCTCGACCAGCTCGTCCTGGGTCGCCTCCAGGACGGCCGCGCGCACTCTGGCGGTACGGCCCCCGGGCCGAACGGTTCCCGCCGAACGGGAAGGTTGGTCCATCAAGTCTCCTCATCGTCGGAGCAACCGGATCCATCTTATCGAAACAAGTGTTTCATTAACTGCTGTTCGACATTACCGAACAGAACTGCGCTAGGGTTCCCTCGTGGGAGAGACGATTCAGTCGGTCGAGCGGGCCGCCGCGATTCTGCGGCTGCTCGCCTCCGGTCCCCGCCAGCTCGGGGTGGCCGAGCTGGCCAGAGCGCTCGGCCTGCCGAAGGGGACGCTACACGGCATCCTGCGTACTCTGGTCCACGTCGGGTTCGTCGAGCAGGACGACGCCACCGGCAAATACCGCCTCGGCGCCACCCTGCTCCACCTGGGCAGCAGCTACCTCGACGTCAACGAGCTGCGCACCCGCTCCATCAACTGGGCCGACGCGCTGGCCGGGCGCAGCCGGGAGAGCGCCTGGATCGGCACCCTGCACGAGGGCCACGTGCTGGTGATCCACCACGTGTTCCGGCCCGACGACAGCTTGCAGACGCTGCAGGTGGGCACGTACCTGCCGACCCACGCGAGCGCGCTGGGCAAGGTGCTGCTCGCCTTCGACCCCTACGGCGAGCCTCCCCCGCCGCCCCTGCGCCCGCACACCAAGCACACGATCACCGACCCGGCCGGGCTGGAGGCCGAGCTCGACCGGGTCAGGGCGCGCGGGTGGGCGGCCGAGATGGAGGAGCTGACCGAGGGCGAGGTGGCCATCGCCGCCCCGATCAGAGACCCGCGCGGCGTCGCGGTGGGCGCCATCGGCATCCGGGGCGCCGTCGAGAGGCTGGCGCCGGGCGGCGACCTGCCGATGGAGTTCGTCTCCTACGTACGCGACGCGGCCCGCGCCATCACCCGCGACCTCGCCAGATGACACTTGTACAGCTCCCTGCGACCACATAGCATTCGTTCGGCATTGTCGAACCCTGAGCCCATGCGAGGAACCCAGTGCCCCGACCGCACTACGTCGCAGCCATCGACCAGGGCACCACGTCCAGCCGGTGCATCGTCTTCGACCAGGCCGGCCACCTCATCTCCGTCGCACAGCGCGAGCACCGCCAGATCTTCCCCAGGCCGGGCTGGGTCGAGCACGACGCGGACGAGATCTGGCAGGCCGTCCAGGGCGTGCTGGCCGAGGCGGTGAGCGGCGGCGGCCTGGAAGACGGCCAGATCGCCGCGCTGGGCATCACCAACCAGCGCGAGACCACCGTGCTCTGGGACCGCGACACCGGCCGCCCGGTCTGCCCGGCCATCGTCTGGCAGGACACCCGCACCGACGCGCTCACCCGCGCGCTGGCCGAGCACGAGCCGCTGTTCAAGGAGCGGGCGGGGCTGCCGCTGGCGACGTACTTCTCGGGGCCCAAGATCCGCTGGCTGCTGGACGAGCACCCCGGGCTGCGCGAGCGGGCCGAACGCGGCGAGGTCCTGTTCGGCACGATGGACAGTTGGCTGCTGTGGAACCTCACCGGGCGGCACATCACCGACGTGACCAACGCCAGCCGCACGATGCTGATGAACATCCACACCCTGGCCTGGGACGACGACCTGCTCGCGATCCTGGGCGTGCCACGGGCCATGCTCCCCGAGATCCGCTCCTCCGCCGAGGTCTACGGGCACACCCCGGCGGGCGTGCCAGTGGCCTCGGCGCTCGGCGACCAGCAGGCGGCGCTGTTCGGCCAGACCTGCTTCGACCCCGGCGAGACCAAGAGCACCTACGGCTCGGGCAGCTTCCTGCTGATGAACACCGGGCACGCGCCCGTCGCCTCCAAGCACGGTCTGCTCACCACCGTCGGCTACCGGATCGGCGACGGCCCGGCCACGTACGCGCTGGAGGGCGCCATCGCGGTCACCGGCTCCCTCGTCCAGTGGCTGCGCGACAACCTGGGCCTGATCTCCAGCGCGGCCGAGATCGAGACGCTGGCCAAGACCGTCGACGACAACGGCGGCTGCTACTTCGTACCGGCCTTCTCGGGGTTGTTCGCGCCGCACTGGCGCTCGGACGCGCGCGGGGTGATCGCGGGGCTGACCGGGTTCGTGAACAAGGGGCACATCGCGCGGGCCGTCCTGGAGGCCACGGCGTGGCAGACCCGCGAGGTCGTCGACGCCATGAACGCCGACTCCGGGCTCGACCTGACCACGCTGCGCGCCGACGGCGGCATGACCGCCGACAACCTGCTCATGCAGACGCTCGCCGACGTGCTGGCCGTGCCGGTGATTCGGCCGATGGTGTCCGAGACCACCGCGCTGGGCGCCGCCTACGCCGCCGGGCTGGCCACCGGCTACTGGCCCGACCTCGACAGCCTGCGCGTCAACTGGCACAAGGCCGCCGAGTGGCGTCCGGCGATCGACGAGTCCGTACGCGAGCGCGAATACCGCAACTGGAAGAAGGCCGTGGCCCGGACCCTGGACTGGGTCGAGCAATAGGGGGTTGTGCATGACGACCACGATCGGCACCGACCGGGCGCAGGCCCGCGAAGAGCTGTCCACCACCACCCACGACCTGCTGGTCATCGGTGGCGGGATCCTCGGCACGTCCGTGACCTGGATGGCCGCCCAGGCGGGCCTGCGGGTGGCGATGGTCGACGCGGGCGACTTCGCCGGCGCCACCTCCAGCGCCTCCTCCAAGCTCGTCCACGGCGGCCTGCGCTACCTGCAGACCGGCAACGTCAGGCTGGTGGCCGAGAACCACCGCGAGCGGCGCGCCCTGGCCGCCGACATCGCGCCCCACCTGGTCAAGCCGCTGACGTTCGTGGTGCCGATCTACAAGGGCGGCCCGCACGGGGCGGCCAAGCTGGGCGCCGGAGTGTTCCTGTACTCGGCGCTGTCGGTGTTCGGCGACGGCATGGGCCGGGTCATCACGCCCCAGCAGGCGCTGGCCAAGGTGCCCGCGCTGCGTACCGAGGGGCTGCGGGCCGCCGCCATCTACGGCGACCACCAGATGAACGACAGCCGCGTCGCGGTCATGACCGTCCGGGCCGCCGTGGACGCGGGCGCGACCGTGCTCAACCACGCCGAGGTGGTCGGGCTGCGCATGACCTCCGGCAGCGTCACCGGCGCCGAGCTGCGCGACCGGCTCGACGGCACGGAGTTCGGCGTGTCGGCCCGCCTCGTGCTGAACGCCACCGGGCCGTGGGTCGACCACCTGCGCCGCATGGAGGATCCCGAGGCCGCGCCCAGCATCCGCCTGTCCAAGGGCGCCCACCTGGTACTGCGCCGGCACGAGCCGTGGAAGGCGGCGCTGACCACGCCGATCGACAAGTACCGCGTGTCGTTCGCGATCCCGTGGGAGGACCACCTGCTGCTGGGCACCACGGACGAGGCGTACGAGGGCGACCCGGCGGCGGTGAGCCCCACCGAGGCCGACATCGCGCAGATCCTCGACGAGGCGGGGCACGCCGTACGCGACTCCCAGCTCAGGCGCGACGACATCACCTATGCCTTCGCCGGGCTGCGGGTGCTGCCTGGCGGGCCGGGGCAGGTGACGGCCGCCAAGCGGGAGACCGTGCTGACCAGGGGCTCGGGCGGCATGCTGTCGGTGGCCGGCGGGAAGTGGACGACCTACCGGCACATCGGCAGGTACGTGCTCGACATCCTGGCCCACCTGCCGGGGCAGCCCTTGGGCGACGACCTGGCCGACATCCTGCCGGCCGTGCCGCTGCCCGGCCTGGCCAGCCCCGACGCGGTGGCCATGCGGCTGTGGTCCGAGCGCGAGCCGGGCACGCGCATGGACCCGCTGGTCGCCAGGCACCTGGCCACGCACTACGGCTCGATCGCGTTCGACCTGGCCCGGCTCATCCGCGACGATCCCGCGCTCGGGGAGCGCGTCCACCCCGACGGCCCCGACATCTGGGCCCAGGCGGTCTACGCCCGCGACCACGAGTGGGCGGCCACGGTGGACGACGTCGTACGCCGCCGGACCACCCTCACCGTGCGCGGTCTCGACACCGAGGAGGTCCGCGCCCGCATCGCGGCGCTGCTCGGCTGAGCCGCGGGCCCGTCGGCGCCCTCGTTTCAGGCGTCGAGGTGGCCAGGCGCGCCCTCGGGGAAGGGGATGGGCATGTGTACTCCCATCAACGAAGCCCTGCTCAGGCACTTCACGGACCTGCGCGACGGCACGCACGGCCGGGCCGTCACGCGGGAGGACAAGGAACGCCTGTTCGTCAGGGCCGTCGAACTCCTCGACCCCATGGCGCACCGGGCCCTCGACGAGGCCAACGCCGACCTGCTGCTCGGCACCGGCGAGGTGGTGGCCAGCGGGGTCACCCGGTCACGGGAGGGCGGGCTCAACGCGATGTGGTCGCTGACCTGGCCCGAGCAGCGCGAGAGCGGCGTGCAGCCGATCGCGGTGGTCGCCCACTACGGACGCGACTTCCACCACCCGCACCTGCGCGGGAACACGGTCGGCGACTGGCCGCTGAACGTCTTCGACGAGGCGGACGCGGCGGGCCAGCTCGACACGCTGCGGGTGATCGCCGCCGGTGACGCCCACAACCTGGTCTTCCAGGAGAGCTACCGCCTGATGCCCGCCGCCACCGCCCCGGCCCGGCACCCGGCGCCCTGACGGGCTCACCCGCACCCGCTGCCCGCGCCTCGGGGCGCTCGCGCGTTGCCTCGGTGAAGCCGCGAGCCTAGGCCCCGGAGAATCGGTGAAGGCGCGAGCCTAGGCCTCGGTGAAACCGCGGGCGCGCCCACCGGCGGACTCGCGCACGGCCGCCGCGACCGCCGTCGCCACGTCGGGGTGGAACACGCTCGGGATGATGTAGTTGGGCCCCAGCTCTTCTGGAGTGACGACGGCGGCCAGCGCCCCCGCGGCGGCCAGCAGCATCTCCTGCGTCACCCCACCGGCCTGGGCGTCGAGCAGCCCGCGGAAGACCCCGGGGAAGGCCAGCACGTTGTTGATCTGGTTGGGGTAGTCGGAGCGGCCCGTGGCCACCACGGCCGCGTGCTCGCGGGCGTCGTCGGGCGACACCTCGGGCTCGGGGTTGGCCAGCGCGAAGACGACCGCGTCCGTGGCCATCGTGGCGATGTCGTCACCGGTCAGGATGCCCGGCGCGGACACCCCCACGAAGACGTCGGCGTCCTTGATCGCCCCCCGTAGGTCGCCGGAGTAGCCCTCGGCGTTGGTGTGCTCGGCGATCCAGCGCAGCGACTCGTCGAGGTCGTCGCGCCCCTTGTGCACGGCCCCCAGGTAGTCGCAGACGATCACGTTGCGCGCCCCGGCCTCCAGCAGCAGCCGCAGCACCGCGTTGCCGGCCGCGCCCGCGCCCGCCATGGTGATCTTGACGGTCTCGATGTTCTTGTTCACCACGCGCAGCGCGTTGGTCAGCGCCGCCAGCACGCAGATCGCGGTGCCGTGCTGGTCGTCGTGGAAGACCGGGATGTCGAGCAGCTCGCGCAGCCGCCGCTCCACCTCGAAGCAGCGCGGCGCGCCGATGTCCTCGAGGTTGATGCCGCCGAACCCGGGCGCGATCACCTGCACGGTACGGACGATCTCGTCGACGTCCTGCGTGTCGAGGCAGATCGGCCAGGCGTCGATGCCCGCGAACCGTTTGAACAGCGCCGCCTTGCCCTCCATGACCGGCAGCGCGGCCTCGGGCCCGATGTTGCCCAGCCCCAGCACGGCCGAGCCGTCGGTGACGACGGCCACGGTGTTGCGCTTGATGGTCAGCCGGCGCGCGTCTTCCTTGTTGCGCGCGATCGCCATGGACACACGGGCCACGCCCGGCGTGTAGGCCATGGACAGCTCGTCGCGGTTGCGCAGCGGCACCTTGGACTTCATCTCGATCTTGCCGCCGAGATGCATGAGGAACGTGCGGTCGGACACCTTGTGGATGACCACGCCCTCGACCGCCTCGAGCTGGTCGACGATGGCCTGGGCGTGGTCGGTGTCCCTGGCCGCGCACGTGACGTCGATGCGGAGCTTCTCGTGCCCCGCATTCGTGACGTCGAGGGCGGTCACGACGCCCCCGGCCGACTCTACGGCGTGGGTGAGCTGGCTGACGGCCTTGCCGCCTGCGGGCACCTCGAGCCGCACGGTGATGGAGTACGACACACTCGGGACGGTCGCCACGTCAATCGCTCCTTCGGGACTGACCAAGAATGCCTCCCATGTTAGGGGGCGTTTGGTCAATCCAGTGCCTCGGCGGCAAGGACGATCAGGTCGACGCAGGCGGGCACGGGAATCGTGGTGCTGTCGAGAACCAGGTGATAGAGGCACGGATCGGACGGATCGGTGCGGTAGAAGTGGCGTACGTAGGCCGCGCGCGCCCGGTCGTTGTCGGCGATGATCCGGCGGGCCTCGCGCTCGCCGATCTCACCCAGCGTGGCGGTCTGCCGGACGCGGCGCCCGACCGGGGCGTCGAGCCGCACGTGCAGCGCCCCCGGATGGTCGGCCAGGACCACCGCGCCGGCCCGGCCCAGGAACACGCCACCCTGGTCGCGGGCCATGTCGGTCAGCGTGCGCTCGGTACGGCGGACGAACTCCTCCGGCGCGAGCGGCATCGCGCCGGGGACGTACATGTCCACGCCGCCGAACGTCACGGTCGGCAGCCGCATCGCCCCGGAGAACAGCCGCCCGAGGCCGTGCTCGGCGCGGTCGTCGTGGGCCAGCGCCTCTTCCAGGGTGCAGCCCAGCTCCTGGGCCACCGCGCTGGGGATGGCGCGGTCGACGAAGGGCACGCCGAGTCGCCCGGCCACGGCGGGACCGATCTGGCTGCCGGCCGTGCCGTATGTCGCCGATATCGTGACGACCCGCATACCCCCAGGTTAGAACAGGGCGCTCAGGTTAGAACAGGGCACTCGCCAGCGCTCGCCGCGCTTTCGCCAAGGAGGGGTCGTCGCCGGGCAACGCGTCGAAAAGGCCGAGCAGGTGCTTCCTGGCCCGATCGCGGTCGTCGCCGGAGGTGCGCTTGACCACGGCGATGACCCGGGCGAACGCCTCGTCGACCGACCCGGACATCATCTCGAGGTCGGCGGCCAGGAGGTGGGCGTCGAGGTCGGCCGGGTCTTGCAGGCGCCGCTGCACGTCGGCAGGGTCGGCCTCGGACGTGCGCTTGATCAGGTTGACCCCCGCGAGCCCCATCTTGGCGTCCTCGTCGCCCGGGGCGCGGGCCAGCAGCCGCTGGTAGGCCGCGATCGCCGCGTCGAGGTCGCCGTCGTCGATGGCCTGCTCGGCCGCCACCAGGTCGGGGTCTGCGGGCGGCCCAGCGGGCTCCTCCGCACCGCCCGGCTCGCCCGGCTCGCCCGGCGGCCGGGCCCCGGGGTTGGCCTGGTAGAACTGCTCGACCGCGCCCATCAGCTCGTCGAGCCAGCGCCGCACCTCCTGCTCGGGCAGCACCTGCTGGAAGCCGGTGACGGCCTGGCCCTGGAAGATCGCCAGCACGGTCGGCACGGCCTGCACGCGCAGCGCCTGGGCGATCTGCGGGCTGGCGTCGACGTTGACCTTGGCCAGGACGGCCTTGCCGCCCAGGTCGCCGACGACCTTCTCCAGCACCGGGCTGAGCTGGGAGCTGCCCGGCGCCCTGGGCGACCAGAGGTCGAGGACGACCGGCACGCTCATGGAGCGCTCGATGACGTCGGCCGTGAACGTCTCCTCGGTCACGTCGACGACCGAGGCCGACGAGGCCGCCTGGGGACCTGCCGCCTCCCGCTTGGCCTGCGCATCCAGAGCCTGCTTACGCGCGCCCAGGTCGACAGCTCCGTAGAGTGACCCGGGCCTAGAGAAGTCCGCCATGCCCTTCATCTTGCCGCATGGACGAGGCGGGGAAGTCACCCGCCGCCACCCGTAGCGTGCGCAACTGGTCGAACATCCCCTGGAGTTCGTCCTCGGCGTACATCGTGAGCCCGAACTCGGCGGCCATCAGGTCGGCGGTGGCCCGCCGCACGACGTCCCTGCCCGCCTCGGTGATCTCGGCGAGCACGCCGCGGCCGTCGCGGGGATTCGGCAGCCTGCGTACGAACCCGGACTTCTCCAGCCTGTCCACCGTGTTCGTGACGCTGGTGGGGTGAACCATGAGCCGCTCGCCGATCCTGGACAGCGGCAGCGCTCCCGCCTTGCTGAAGGTCAACAACACCAGCGCCTCATATCTGGCGAAGGTCAAGTCGTATGGCTTCAGGAGCGAGTCAAGTTGCGACAGCAGGATCTGATGCGCTCTCATGATCGAGGTAACGGCCGCCATGGCGGCCGACGGTCCGAAGTGGGCGCGCCAGCTCTCCGCGGCGCGGTCGATCGGGTCGAACGGCAGGTTGAGCGGCTTGGGCTGCGACACAGCGCTACGGTAGCGCGCTGGTCGTCCCGGTTCGTCTGATTACTCTGTGCGACAGGATTCTCCGCTTGACCAAGAATCCGGACGTCAATCATCACGCTCAGTTATGGTTCTCGTACACATGGTGACGCGGATGCCAAGTTCATGGCCCTGGGGACCGGCCTGGACCGTTCGTTTCCGCCTCGCCGAGGGGCACGGGGGGTTGTTTGATGAGCTTCAACGAGGACAAGGGTGCGTGAGCACGCGGGCGTTTCACGAGAGGAGCTGAAGCACAGTGCGGCCGTCACGGTCGCCGTACTGCTGGCTGTCGGCCTGATCGCGGCGTGGAACGTCCTGATACCCGGCGTTGACGCGTGGGAGAACATCGTGGCCGCGGTCATCGGTTCGCTCCGGCTGACCGGGCCGGTGGCGGCGGCGTTCGCCGCGTGGGTGGCGCTGCGCAAACGCCGGGCGCTGCGCGGGCGCTCGCTCACGACGTGGCGGGCGCTCAAGGCGCCGCTGGCGATCGTGGTGGTGGTGCTGGGGTCGTTCGGGGCCACGGTGCTGGTGCTGGCGGTCAAGACGGTGCTCACCGAGCAGGCGGGCCGGCTGAGCCTGCCGGGGCTGGGGATGGGCATGGCGGGGCTGGCGCTCTACTCGGTGATCGGGTGGGTCGCCGGGTGGGTGCTGCCGCGGCCGTACACGCCGCCGCTGGCGGGTCTGGCCTGCTACGGGCTGTTCTCGTGGCTGGCCGACGACCGTGGGTGGGCCGACAAGCTGGCGCCGGGGACCGGGGAGCCGTACGACCTGTTCCAGGGGCTGAACGGGGCGCCGTTCTTCGACCAGACGATCTGGCTGCTCGGCATCACGGCGGCGCTGCTGCTCGGCTGGGCGGCGCTGGTGACCAGGCAGGCGCTGGTGCTGGCGTGCGCGCTGCTGGCCGTGCTGGCCGCGGGCATGGGCGTGTCGCGGGTGCTCACCCAGGCCAAGCCGGCCGCGGCGGTGGACATCGCCTACAGCTGCCAGGAGTGGCCGATCACGGTGTGCGTGCACCCGGGCATGCGGGCGGGGCTGACCGAGCTGGGCGCGGCGTTCACGCAGATCGCCTCGCGGCTGGCGGGCACGCCCGCCGCGTTCACGCGGGTGGAGCAGCGGCCGCTGGACGACTCGCTCAAGCCGTCGAACGGGCTGGCGCCGGTGCACGTTCCCGACCTGTCGGCCGGGTTCGCCGAGCAGGCCGCCCACGAGTACGTCGAGTCGCTCGCCCCCAACTGCCAGGGCACGGTCGCGGAGGGCTACCGGCAGATCGTGGTGGCCTGGCTGCGCGGCGAGCCGCTGCCGGGCACGCCGCTGCCCGAGCACCAGTACGCGACGTCGTGGTTCTCCTCGCTGAGCGAGCACCAGCGCAGGGAGTGGCTGCGCATGTTCTACAGCGACTTCCAGGGCTGCCGGCTGTCGAGCACGCACTTCGGCGGCGGGCCCGGGCACACGCAGGTGGCGCCCTCGGCGCGGCCGATCCCCGAGTCGAGCCACGTCTACCCGGTCTACCCGGGGCCGGGTGAGACGGCCCCGACAGGCTCCGCGACGCAGACGCCCGCCGGGCAGACCCCCTCCGGCACGCCCTCCGAGGGCTGGGGGCCCGCCACGCCCGCCGACCGCTGGGGGCCCGACACGTCGCAGGCGAGCTGGCCGGTAGTCGACCCCGGGGTGTCCGAGGTGTCCGGCTCGCGGGACCCGCAGGTCCTCGCGGCGGAGGAGGGCGGCGGACCTGAGGGGGAGCATCGGTCACCCGCCGCCGGTTCCGGCCCGCGCCTTCCGTCGCGCGACGGCTCCGCACCGCACGAGAACGACGGCTCCGCACCGCACGAGAACGACGGCGAATGAGGACCGAAGATGTCACCAAAGGGCTGGCACTGATGATCGGCGAACGGGTAGTCATGCTCGCATGACGACTTCCCGTACGACGCCGTCCGAGGTGACCCCCGGGCGGCGTCGCAGGTGGCGATATGCGGCGGGCCTGCTGGTGCTGGCCGTCCTGCTGGTGGTGGGCGGGCGCCTGGCCTGGTCGTGGCTCAACCCGCTCGGCGAGCGGACCATCGACCGCAGCCAGCCGGTGCTCCTGCAGTCGATCAGGGACCTGAGCAGGTTCGAGGCCGCGACGGGCGACTTCCAGGTGGTGGTGGACCTGGAGAAGGACGCCAACTTCCTGCCCGACGCGATCAAGGGCACGCGTACGCTGTTCGTCGGCGCGGGCGGGGTGGACGCGTACGTCGACCTCGCGGCCCTCGCGACGAACGGCGTGACGGTGTCGGAAGACCGTACGGCGGCCACCGTACGCCTGCCGCGGGCCCAGTTGGAGAAGCCGAACCTGGACAACAGCCGCTCGTACGTGTTCGCGCAGCAGCGCGGCATCTTCGACCGGGTCCAGGACTTCCTGTCGGGCTCCCCCAGCGACCAGCGGGAGCTCTACCTGCTGGCCGAGAAGAAGATCGCCGAGGCGGCCGTGGCGAGCGACCTGCGCAGCCGGGCCGACGCCAACACCAAGGCGATGCTGTCGGGGATGCTCAGGTCGCTCGGATTCGCCAAGGTCACGGTCAAGTTCACCGACGAGCCCTAAGCCTCTCCCCGCGCCTTAGTGGTCTGAGTTGTAAATCCTTCGGGGGTTATGCGGCGGGGTCCAGTACGGCAGGC